>JANMFB010000107.1:0-4793 GCA_031377605.1 Ferruginibacter sp. | reverse complement strand
TTTAAATCCAAAATATCATTTTTGGAGGAAATAAATTCCTTTTTAAAGGAATAGAATTTACCCTTGCTTTTTGCTATTGCAATCAAATTTATAGATTCACCAACGGGAATTTTTGAATTTAGATTTAATAGATTACTATTTTTACTTTTAGTTATGTTTTCTTTTATCAAACTATTAATATTTTTAAATATTACATAAATAGAAGCTTCGGTTATTATAGATGTTGTATCAAAGTTACATTGTATTTGACCTTCTAACTTTTTATCGTAAAATCTGTCGCAGTTTATCCATCCAAGGGTTTTAATTTCGGTAGGTTGATAATAACTTATTTCGGACTTAGTAATTATCTTACCTGTTAAACTATCCTTTTGCTTTACACGTTTTTGGGAATAATCACCTGTTTCAAAAGTATCATTTACTGCCACCATAGGAATTGATTTTGTTTTCGAATTTGCTATTCTTTCAAAATCTTCAACAGACATCTTATAATTTCTTCCTTTTGCAGAATCCATAAAGGCTTCCAAACTAATTCCAACATCATTAGATACAATTTTACTTCGATTGTTTGTACTCATCTCATCTTTTATAGGCTTAGGTTTTACCTCAGTATTGATCTTAGAGGCTACATCTTTTTTAATTGATCCTACTTTCCCTGCAATTATATTTTCATTAGCTGCCACCCAATTCAATATGCCATCATCGTTTTTTTCTCCATAAAATAATTGCATTTCTTTGTTTGATAATTTGGGGATTTGAATTGATAACGCCTTGCCAGCTTTTAGCCTTAATTCTTCCCCATCTGATTTCAATGCAATATAATATGCTCCGCCAGACACTAATAATTTGCCATCGGCAATTGTTTGAGCATCATTTAAGAACAAATCTCTTTGATTAACCATTTCTTTAAGCTCTAAAATAATATTAGAATTTACTGGAGTACCATCAGCTTTTTCTAAATTAGCTGGGTCAACATTTATTTTTAAACCTTTGTTACCAATGATGGTTGATTTCTTATTGTTTGAAAGATTAAAAGTTTGAGGTTTTGACACATTTGTTATTACAGATGAAATTGCACTGTCTTGTGGAAGAATACTACCAATATTTCCCACACTTGTATCAGTTTTTAAAACTCTGTTAATTGTATTATTTCCCTCTTTAGATTTGGTATTACAACCCAAAATAAAAAGTAGTAGTATTGCGATGATATATTTCATATGATAATATTTAATAAAGGAAATTAATTTTTATTGAAATAAAAAAGTAATTATAGATGTTAAATATTAGAAAATAAAAAAGTGCGAACACAAAAATATCCACACTTTCAATTCCATATTTTTAATTATGCTATTTGTTAATTCGATCTCTCCTCCCAAATACCACACAAGTGCACAATAGTCTCAGCTGCTTTCATCATGTCATTTACACCAATCCATTCTTGCTTGCCGTGTATGTTTTGCATACCAGTAAATATATTTGGGCAAGGCAATCCCATAAAACTTAACCGGCTACCATCTGTACCGCCTCTTATATTTTCCTGTATAACGGCCATACCACTGCGTTTAATTGCTTCTGCAGCATTTGCAACCACTTGAGGATGTAAATCCAAAACCTCTTTCATATTTCTATATTGCTCTGCTTGCACATATTCCATAGTAGCCCCAGAATGCTTTGCAACAATATCCTCAGCTATTTTTTTAAGTCTAGTATGGTGACTAACCAAACCTTCTCTAGTATAATCCCTCACAATAAAACCTACAGTTGCTTTCTCTGAAATTCCATTTACAGAAACAGGATGAACAAAACCTTCTCGTTTCTCTGTCGTTTCTGGACTCCACTCATTTTTTGGTAAGGCATCTAATATTTCTCCTGCAATTTTGATAGCATTTACCAATTTATTTTTCGCATATCCTGGATGTACAATTACTCCATGTATGGTTATGCTTGCTCCATCTGCGCTAAAAGTTTCATCTTCCAAACAACCAGCTTCTCCACCATCTAATGTGTACCCAAATTGAGCTCCAACTTTAATCATATCTATATGCGCTACACCTTTTCCTACTTCTTCGTCAGGTGTAAAAACAATTTTTATATCGCCATGTTTTACGGTGTCATTATCCATTAAATATTGCGCAGCTTGCATAATAATTGCAACACCGCTTTTATCATCTGCACCTAACAATGTATTTCCACTTGCTGTAATGATATCGCCACCAATATGGCTTTGCAAATACGGAGATGTTTTTACACTAAGTACTTGTGTATTGTCATCAGGTAAAATAATATCTGCTCCATTAAAATTATTATGCAATATTGGCTTCACATTTGTACCACTGCAATCGGGCGCTGTATCTACATGCGAGCAAAAACAAATAGGAGGAATATTTTTTTTATCACTGTTGCTTGGTATGGTTGCATACACATATCCATAGGAATCTAGTTCTACATTTTGCAATCCCATTTGCTGTAATTCTGCAAATAAAATTTTACTTAGATCTTTTTGCTTCTCGGTAGAGGGGAAACTTGTACGCTCGGGATCACTTTGCGTATCTACTTGTACGTAGCGCATAAATTTTTCAACCAATGCATCTTTATTTATTTGTATCATATTACTTTTTTAGAAAGGTGAATTTAGGGAATTACCGCTAAGGCACAAAGTCCCCAAGGTGTTGGTAATAAAATAAAAAGCCACAAAATGATATTTGTGGCTTTAATTATTTTTTTGATTTTACTCTTTGACCCTAGCAGGTAATCATTTTGAGTCTTAGCGACTTTGCGGTCAAAAACTATTCTACTATCCCAACTAATTCAATATCAAAAACCAATTCTTTACCTGCAAGAAAATGGTTGGCATCTAAAATAATAATGTCTTCTTTTAGTTCTTTTACAACAACAGGAAAAGGCTGGCCTTGCTCATTACTAAGTGTAAGTTGCTGTCCAATTACCAATTCCATTTCTGCGGGTACATTTTCTTTGGGAAATTCTATAATGGCAGTTTCATCTGTTTCGCCATAACCATCTGCAGGCGCTATTGTTACAGTTTTTTTATCCCCTACTTTCATCCCAGGCATTGCAGCGTCAAAACCTGCTATCATCATACCTGCACCTACTGTGAACTCTAAGGGCTCACGACCAACACTGCTATCAAATTGCTCGCCATTTGCAAGCTTACCTGTGTAATGAACCTTTACTTGATCCCCAGATTTTACTTCTGCCATAATCGTATTTTTTATTTGTTTAAATTTAAGGATGCAATTTAATAAATAACATGATGCAGATTTAAAAATAAATGTCAACTTTGGAATATGAATAGAAAACTTACATTATCAACCATTATATTGCTAACATTAACCATTTCTTCATTTGCGCAAAAGTCTAAGGGTCAAAAAATTATACCTGGAGCAGACCGCTTAGAGGTTTATTTACCCATGCTTAAAGGTAAAAATGTAGCAGTTTTTGCAAATCAAACTAGTATTGTTGGTAATTCCCATTTGGTAGACACACTCATAAAAAGCGGTATACCTATTGTAAAAATATTTGGACCCGAGCATGGTTTTAGAGGTACAGCTGATGCAGGTGAGCATGTAAACGACGGTAAGGATAGTAAAACTGGTTTACCTGTTATAAGCCTGTATGGCGATCATAAAAAACCAACCCAAGATGATTTAAAAGATGTAGATGTGGTAATTTTTGATATACAAGATGTTGGGGTTCGTTTTTACACTTTCATTTCTTCCTTAGAATATTTAATGGAAGCTTGTTTAGAAAATCATAAGCCATTATTAATATTAGACAGACCAAATCCAAATGGTTTTTATATAGATGGCCCTGTGTTAGATAAAAAATTTAAAAGTTTTATAGGCATGCAAACTATTCCAATAGTTTATGGTATGACTATTGGCGAATACGCATTAATGCTGACAGGTGAAAAATGGTTGTCACAAGAAGCAAATGAAATTAATACTTATAACATTAACACTAAACCAACCTTGGATACTCCTTTTCATATACAAGTGATTAAATGTAAAAATTACACGCATAAATCAAAATATATTCTACCTGTAAATCCCTCTCCCAACCTTAGAGAAATGCAATCTATTTATTTGTACCCAAGCACTTGCTTTTTTGAAGGCACTCCTTTAAGTGAGGGTAGAGGAACTGATAAACCCTTTCAAATTTTTGGACACCCAACATTACCAAAAAACTTATACGCATTTACACCTGCCCCAAACGAAGGAGCAAAAAGTAGCAAATGCTTTAATCAACTTTGCTATGGATGGAACTTGAGTGGAAGCAATGAAGCAGTATTAAAAAATTTAAACGGAAAAATTCAACTGAAATATTTGATAGAGGCTTACAAATTATTCCCCGGAAAAGATAGCTTTTTTCTTAAAAATAATTTCATAAATAAGCTTGCGGGTAATGATATTCTCGCACAACAGATAAAAGCAGGAAAGACTGAAAATGAAATTAGGGAAACTTGGCAGTCTGGATTATTAAAGTTTAAAACAATAAGGAAAAAGTATTTGCTTTATAAAGATTTTTAACATCAAATAATTTAACAATAAGAGAAAGAAATTAAGCCGTTTCTAAAAGGTGATGGTAGTTTGCAACAAGAATAATTAAAATGAAAAAATATTACAAAGATTTACGAATTGTTTTTATGGGCACACCTGAGTTTGCAGTAGCTTCTTTACACAAACTTGTAAATGAAGGTTGCAATATAGTAGGCGTAATAACAGCACCCGATAAAGAGGCTGGGCGTGGCATGCAATTACAACAAAGTGCAGTAAAAA
>JANMFB010000019.1:0-6881 GCA_031377605.1 Ferruginibacter sp. | reverse complement strand
TTTTTAGCTCCTTTATTTGAAAATTTTTCTACTTCTACATTAATATTTATAGAGCGAAGTTGTTGGTGGTTGCACATTGCAGGCATTTTTGTTTTCTTAAATTATTTGCCATACAGTAAGCATTTGCATGTAATATTGGCTTTCCCTAATTCTTACTATGGCAGGCTACAGCCACAAGGCGAAATGGAAAATATGGTGAGCGTACAAAACGAAGTAAAGTATATGATGCAGCCTGAGTTAGCTCCTACTGGCGAACAAGCTCCAGTAAAATTTGGTGCAAAAGATATTTTTGATTTGAAATGGACAAGCCTCATGGGTGCGTATGCATGTACGGAATGCGGTAGATGCTCATCTGCATGTCCAGCAAATATGACGGGCAAATTATTGAGCCCGAGAAAAATAATGATGGATACACGTGATCGTCTGCAAGAAGTAGGAAAAAATATAGTGAAGAATGGTTCATTTGTAGATGATGGAAAGATGTTGTTGAACGATTTCATAACGGTAGAAGAATTACGTGCTTGTACAACCTGTAATGCTTGTGTGGAAGAATGCCCAGTTAGTATTTCTCCACTTGACATCATTATAGAACTACGCCGTAGCCTTATTATGGAAGATAGCAATGCTCCCCAAGAATGGAATGGGATGTTTACTAATATTGAAACAAATTATGCTCCTTGGAAATTGAGTCCAGATGAAAGGGATAAGTGGGTAACTGAGGTGTAGATATTTCTAATAATAATTCCGAGACAATACATTAAGTAGGATAAAGTTTAAAATTTAGAGAATTTAAAAATCTTCTATATATTCCAATGAAATAAGACAAAATCACCCTAGTCAAAAATGATGATAACAATATTAAATTATTCAATATCGTTATTCGTAACTTGTTTTTTCTTCTTCAAAATTTTATAAAGTGTTATTAAAGCTGTAATAGCAAATATTCCACCTATTACCCAATTCAAATATTGTTGACTATTTGCTATTCGGCTTACCATCCATTTACCTCCAAAAATAAAAACACAATTACCAGCCAATGTACCCAAACCAATGCCAACAATATAAATGTTGTATTGTTTATTTACTGGTTCTAGTATTTTTTTTGAAAACAGAACCGTACTCCATCCAAACCAAAAAGGAATTTGAACGGGATTGATAGCACATAAACCCATACCCAATAAAAAACGATTTATCCCAATGCCTGCATAAGGATTTACACCAACATTTTCTGCGCCAGATGATGTTATAGTTGCAGCATAAAAACTCACACATGCCAATGCAACGATAATACCAAAAGTAATCCATTGCATAATATTCATAATTCGCTGCTGCTTTTGTATCCAATTAATTCCTATGAGAGATATGCGTACATAAATCATTTCTACCAACAAAGAACCAAAAGAAAATAGCATGGCATTTTGTATACTTTCATAAATACCTAGTTGCATGGCAGCTATATTTAGCGTGCCTAAAGGCAATGAACCAAGGAAGCTTATCATTAAACCCCAACTAAATATTCTTATAAGTTTTATCATTAATTTTTAAATGGATTTTTTAGGTTTAAAATCTTATTATCAAAAAGATAGATAACCCTATGATGTAAAAATAGTTAAAAAACTTTTCTAAACTAGAATGCGTAAATTGTACAATGAAATTCAGGTTAGAAGCATCAACCCTACAATTACTGAGAATAAAGTTTTCTTTTTTCCTGATGCCTATTTATTGGTTTGCATTGAGCCAAGTGGAAACAATAAACAAAATGAATGCCCTTTTAATTTTCCTAATTCTTCACCTACTAGTTTATCCATCCAGTAACGGTTACAATAGTTATATGGATAGAGATACAAATAGCGTCGGCGGAATAGAAAAGCCAATGCTACCTACCAAGCAACTTTTTATCGCAACCGTTTTGATGGATATTATTGCATTATTATTTAGCCTATTTATTAGCAAATATTTTTTCTTTTTTGTGTCCGCATATATTCTTGCATCGAGGGCTTATAGTAATAGGACTATTCGATTAAAAAAATATCCCATATTGGGGTTTTTAATCACCATAATTTTTCAAGGTGCCGTTGTATTTTGCATGGTTTATCATGGTAGCGATGTTAATAAAACCCTTGATATTCCGTATTTACCTGTTATTGGAAGTGCGCTATTAGTTGGTAGTTTTTACCCACTAACACAAATATACCAACACAAAGAAGATGCCGAAGATGGCGTAAAAACAATAAGTATGCTGCTTGGATTAAATGGTACATTTATTTTTTCAGCGATTGTTTATTTTCTCGCTGTAAATATTTTAGCATTTTATTTTTTTAGCATTTTATCTATTTCTAGTTTATATATTATTTTGGCATGTGGCTTGCCTGTTCTTACATACTTCTTTTGGTGGATGCTTAAAGTAAGAAAAGACAAAACTGCCGCTAATTTTAAAAACACCATGCAAATGAACATCATTGCTTCACTTTGTACCAATGCAGGATTCATTTTCATATTAATGATAGAAAAATTTTGAGTAAAATAATTTCCATAGCTTTGGGTGTGCCCGAGCATAAACATGCACAAAAGGACTTGTTTGCATTTGCAGATAAGGTCTATAATAAAAACGAAGTAGATACAAGAAAATTAAGATTTTTATACAATCATAGTGGTATTGATTATCGCTATTCTGTTTTACCTGATTTTGATCTTACAAATAAAGAAAGAATATTCTTCTCCCCCTCCGATGATTTACAGCCAGTACCTGATATTAGTAAGAGGATGCAAGTGTATAATCAATTTGCAAGTGATCTTTCTGTAAGCACCATAAAACAATGTATTGATGGGAAAATAAGGGCAAGTGAAATTACCCATCTCATTACGGTGAGTTGCACAGGTATGAGTGCTCCAGGATTAGATTTACAAATAATGGAGCAAATGAATTTGCCTCAAAATATTATACGAACGAGTGTAAATTTTATGGGGTGTTATGCTGCCATCCATGCAATGAAAATAGCAGATGCATTTTGTAATAATGATAAAAATGCCAATGTAGTTATTGTTTGTACGGAATTTTGCACACTTCATTTTCAAACAGATGTAAGTATTGATAACCTTACTTCTTCTCTTCTATTTGCAGATGGTTGTGCAGCTATGCTTATGCAACACAACAATGCAGGCAAGGGATTGCTTATTGAAAGTTTTTTTAGTGATGTTAGTTTCAAAGGGAAAGAAGATATGAGTTGGGGCATATCGAGCAGTGGATTTCTAATGACACTGAGTGGTTATGTACCAGAATTGATAAAAGCAGATTTTGAAAACTTAGTTTCTGCCGCATTACAACAAACCAATAGAACAAAAGAAGATGTAACCAAATGGTGCATTCATCCCGGAGGTAAAAAAATATTAGACACTATACAAGAACAAATGAAGCTTAAAGAAAATGCTTTACAACATTCATATAAAGTTTTACAAGATTATGGAAATATGAGTTCACCTACTGTTTTATTTGTACTACAAAAAATTATGGACGAAATAACAGCAAACGAAAGTAACAATGAAGTAGTTTTTGGTGCAGCATTTGGGCCGGGATTAACAATGGAAACCTTTACTGCCACTTATGCCTAACTTAGAACATAGAAGTTATATAAAAGAACTGTTAGACAGGGAAGATATTCCTTTTGAAGATATCAAAAGAAATATGCAAGAATTGAACACCATCAATAGTTTACTTGGTGGCCATAAAATAACAATTGAAGGTATAAAGGCATTTACTCAAAACAAAAACACTTTACACATCTGCGAAATTGGCTGTGGCGGTGGAGATAATTTGCAAGCGATAGCAAACTGGAATAATCGTCAGCCGGAGCTTGTCGAAGGCTTTACAGGAATTGATCTAAAAAATGAATGCATAGAATTTGCCAATCAAAAATATGGCTCACTCGCAAATTGGATTATTAGTGATTACAGCAAAGTAAATTTTGAAAACGAAACACCTGATGTAATTTTCTCTTCTCTTTTTTGCCATCACTTTACGGAAGAAGAATTGGTTTTTATGCTTCAATGGATGCAACAAAATAGTAAGCAGGGCTTTTTTATAAACGACTTACAACGCAATAGCATAGCTTATTATTTAATAAAATGGATAACTACATTATTTTCTAAATCATACCTTGTAAAAAACGATGCACCGCTTTCTGTAGCTAGAGGCTTTCACAAAAAAGAATGGCAATCTATTTTTGCTAAAGCAGGTATTAAAAATTATAGTATTAGATGGAAATGGGCTTTTAGGTATTTAATAATTTGCAAAAAATAATGCAAAATACACATTACGATATTGCAATTATTGGAGGAGGGCTTGCAGGGCTTTCATTATCTATTTTATTGGCAAAGCAAAATTATGCTGTTTTGCTAATAGAAAAAGAAACATATCCATTTCACAAAGTGTGTGGCGAGTACATCAGTTTAGAAAGTTGGAATTTTCTTAGCAAAGAAATTGGGGTGCCATTGCAAGATTTAGATTTGCCTATCATTAATAAATTATGGGTTACTGCCCCCAATGGCAAGTCGCTTCATACAGATTTAGATTTAGGTGGTTTTGGTATAAGTCGATATACATTAGACGATACCATGCAGCAAATTGCCAAACAACATGGCGTTACCATTCTAGAAAATTGCAAAGCAGAAGAAATTATTTTTAACAATGATAATTTTAGCATTATTACCAATAAAGGAACTTATACAAGTAAAGTTTGCTGTGGGTCTTGGGGCAAACGTAGCAATTTGGATATAAAATGGAAACGCTCTTTCACCACAAAAACATCTGATAGATTAAATAATTTTATTGGTGTAAAATATCACGTAAAAGCAGATTTCCCCAACGATGTTATTGCACTACACAACTTTGAAAATGGTTACTGTGGTATTTCACAGATAGAAAAAGAGAAACATTGTGTTTGTTATCTTACCAAAGCATCAAACTTAAAAAAAGCTGGGTCTATTGAAAAAATGGAACAAGAAATTTTATCAGAAAATCCACATCTCAAAAAATTATTCAGCAGCTTTACAAAATTGTACGATGCACCTGTTACTATTTCGCAAATATCATTTAGCAAAAAAGAATGTGTACAAAATAATATACTTATGTTAGGCGATGCAGGGGGAATGATAACGCCTTTGTGTGGCAACGGAATGAGTATTGCTATGCACACAGCCAAAATAGCTTCGAGTTTTATAAATTCCTATTTACAAAACAACATTACTAGAACAGCATTAGAAGAGGCTTACACAAACACATGGAATAAAAATTTTTCTACAAGGATTAAAATTGGCAAAACGGTGCAATACTTTTTTGGCAGAACAGCCACTACAAATTTCTTCATTTCCATCATGAGAATGAGTAAAAAATTAACCAACAAACTCATCAGTAGTACACATGGTAAGGGGTTTTAATCACCCTATCTCCTCGTCCAATTTTTTCATATCACTCATCAAATCTCGGGTCCATTTTCTAAATTTAAAACCCTTTACAAACGCCCAAGGTTTTACACCATTCACCTCCTTATTGTATTTACTAATTTCGTATAGCGCATTCCAATGTTTAAGAATTTCTTTGTAAGCACCGCCAAGTGTGTAGCCAGTATCGTAAAAATGGTTTGGCTCAGCACCACAGCCATTGTACTCCAAAATGCTAAAGTTTTTCCCTTGCTTTAATTCCTCTACTGAGTTGCACAAAATATCATAACGACCATAATAAAAATCACCAATCTGTATACTAAGATTATCAAATACAGCCAAAAGTGTATCATCTATTTCTTCTTTCAGATCAATAAAATGCGCTCCACGGTTGTGGTTAGCTGCATAACTTAATACATATTTTTCATTTTCAGGAATAACGGTATTCCATTTTGCATCATGCTTTGCCCTAAGTTCATCTGCCCTTTTATTTGCCTTTGGATGTTGCAAAATCAATTCATACAAAGTACTTTTCCCATTTCCTAAAACCTGCAAGGGAATTTTATGCAAAAACCCTGTTATCTCTCCTTTAGTTTTATTTGGGTATCGAATATGAAAAACACTTACCTCCACAGGGTAATGCACCATTTCTTGCACTATGTACTCAAATCGAATTTTGCCGTGGTAATGTTTAAGTTCTGCTTCTGTATCAATTTTTCTAAATAAAATACCTTGCCCACCTATCTCTGGTTTTACTATTAAGGGATAAGGTATACCTGCATTTTTTATAGCATTAACTACCTCATCAAAAGAATGTGAAGGCAGCATATTAAAAGTAATAGGATATAGCTCTTTCGGAAGCAATTCATACATCTCTCTCTTGGGCTCCCCTTCCATACCACCAAAGGTAAGCTTAGGATTACTTGGTGTAAAAAACCACACAGCACCAGAGCGTATCATGTACCCAATCCAGAACGGTACAAGCGGAGCATAAATCAATTTAAAAGGCCATGCCTCCCAATTTGAAATTTTTTGTAACAGTTTTTTCAAATCAATATATTTTTATCTTAACGCTAAACTATTCAACCAAATTCAATCTTTCAAACCACATTCAACATTACAATACTTAAATCACTAAAAGGTTTCCAAAAAATTTCTCCAAAATTAATTGCAATACTTCAAACATCAATCATAAATTTGTACTCATAAACAATAAAGTATGCATGTACCAATAATGGCGGAATTAATGGCTGCTGGAGAAACACCCGAAATTTTATTTTGGGTAGGCTGTGCAGGTAGTTTCGATTTAAGAGCTCAAAAAATAACCAAAGCATTTGCAACCATCTTAGATAAAGTAGGCACAAAATATGCAATATTAGGAAAAAAAGAAATGTGTACAGGAGACCCAGCACGTAGAGCAGGCAACGAGTTTATGTTTCAAATGA
>JANMFB010000325.1:0-13133 GCA_031377605.1 Ferruginibacter sp. | reverse complement strand
TAATAGGCTAATCCTTACTCCCTTTATCACCAACAAACCATTGCTCTTTATTTTTAAATAAAACATTAAAAGTAGTAAGCGAGCCATAACAACGGGTTATATATTGTTGCATGTTTGTTTTGTCTTCGTCGGTAAGTTTTTTGTGGCTATTTATATTTTGCTCTAGTACTCTTAGTCTATCTCTAAGCATTACTATTTTATGAAAAAAATCATCAATAGGAATTTCTTTTGGTTTAAGGGATTTATCAGCAGGTTGTAACAATATTGTTCCATTACTCCATTTATCTCCGAGAGGTACAGGCTCAGTTATACCGCCCCACATTCGCAAAATTTTGAGTAAAGATTTTTCTATTTCTGAATGTGTTTCTATTTCTGCTGTTACATTTTCTGGAATAATTTCTTCTAACTTAGTATCTGTTTTATCTATTTCTTTTATGCCATCGTTTATAAAAGAGATAAGATAAGTAGCATAACGAATGCCTACAATTACGCCAGGACCATATAGGCTGTGTTGTAATCTTGTTCCTATACCGAGTGTTGTTTGTTCCATATATTAATTTTATGTTATAAAAATATAAAAATACTGTCAGGCATTCATAAAAAAGTTTGAAACAGGCAGCATCATTAATAACGTTTTACTTTCTATTTTATTACACAAAATTTTTTGAACGGATGTTTTTTCTCTCTATCAAATTATTTTTTGCATTTATCTATTGCATCATTAAAGTTGAATAAAGTATAAATGCTGATGATAGCCCCGATAGGAGAGGAACCGGATTGCCAAAGGCAACAGGTGAAACATATAGCGGGAAACTACTGTAAAGTAAAGAACAAATGCTCCTGCTCCTAATTTTTAGCAAGATTTCTTTTGTAATCAATTCCTTTCTATATTCACCAATAAATTAGCATATCATGTTACAAAATATAGAACCAAAAGCTATTTGGGATAATTTTTCTGCATTGAATGCAGTGCCTCGAGCTTCTAAAAAAGAAGCAGCGGTAATTGCTTTTATAAAATCATTCGGTAATAATTTAAACCTATCTGTTTATGAAGATGAAGTAGGAAATGTGATCATCAAAAAGCCTGCATCTGTGGGCATGGAAAGTAAACCAATTATTTGTTTGCAAAGCCATTTAGATATGGTGCACCAAAAAAATAATGATACTGTTTTTGATTTTACTACTGAGGGAATAAAAATGTATGTAGATGGAGATTGGGTAAAAGCTCAAGGCACAACACTTGGCGCAGATAATGGTTTGGGTGTGGCAACTATTATGACTTTAATTGCAAGTACAGATATTGCACACCCTGCGCTAGAGGCTTTGTTTACGATAGATGAAGAAACCGGAATGACAGGTGCATTGGCATTGAAAGGCGGTTTGTTGGATGCTAAATATATGCTCAATTTAGATACGGAGGAAGATAATGAATTGACCATTGGTTGTGCTGGTGGTATAGATGTTACTGGTACTGGCACATATAATACAAACGAAATGAAAGCAGATACCACTGCTTATAAAATTACCCTTAAAGGACTTACGGGAGGGCATTCGGGTATTGATATACATAAGGGACGTGCCAATGCAAATAAACTTATGAATAGATTGTTGTGGAATTTGAACAATGAATTTGCTATTCAAATAGCTAGCATTGATGGTGGGAGTTTACGTAATGCTATACCGAGAGAGTCAGTAACACAAATTGCAGTGGCTAACGATAAAATAAATGATTTTGAAAATGTGATAGCAGATTTTAATACAACTTATAAATCAGAATACCATTTTACAGATCCAAATATTGAATTGGTATTTGAGAAACTAAGTTCATTGCATGACTTTATTGATGAAGAAACAAAAGCACAATTGCTAAACGTAATTTATACATTGCCTAATGGCATTTATAGAATGGATAGTAACATTGCTGGGCTTGTGCAAACGAGTAATAACGTAGCTAGAGTGATTGTAAAAGATGGAGCATATACCATACAGTGCCTTACGAGAAGTAGTGTAAATTCTGAAAAAATGGATTTGGCAAATATGATACAAGCATCATTTAATGTGTTAGGTGCAGAAACAAAATTTGGAGGTAATTATCCAGGTTGGGCTCCAAATCCTGATCATGCTATTGTAAAATTGATGGTAGCTAAATACAAAGAATTAAATAATCAAGAAGAGCCATTGGTAAATGCTTGCCACGCAGGCTTGGAGTGCGGAATTTTAGGTACAAATTATCCTCAAATGCAAATGATATCTTTTGGTCCAACCATACATGGAGCTCACAGCCCCGATGAAAAAGTGAGTATTAGCAGTGTACAGAAATATTGGAAATATTTACTTGCTGTTTTGAGAGATATAGCGTAATAGATTTGTTTTCTTTTTATTGCTCAAATAATTAGTTCTAAAATGAAATTTTTAAAATTAATTCAAATAGGGCAAAATAATTAAATGTTATATTTTTAATGTTTAAACATTAATTTATAAAATTTTTAGTACATTTGAAATAAAAAATAAAAACTATGAGTATAATTAATGATCTAAATTGGAGATATGCATCAAAAAAGATGAACGGAGAGCATATTCCTACCGAAAAATTGGATACAATATTGGAAGCAACAAGGCTATCGGCATCGTCTTATGGTTTACAGCCTTACACTGTATTGGTTGTGAGTAATAATGAAACTAGGGAAAGATTACAAGCAGCAGCTTATGGTCAAGTACAACTTACTACAAGCGATTGCGTATTGGTCTTTTGTGTACAAGAAAAATTAACCGCAGATGATGTAAATGCTTTTGTAGATAACATCGTAAAAACTAGAAATGCTGATCCTGCAATTTTAGAAGGTTACAAACAAATGATGCTAGGAACTGTAACTGGTTTGTCAGATGAGCAACAACAACATTGGAGTGCTATGCAAGCTTATATTGCATTGGGAACAGCAATGGCAGCAGCAGCGCAAGAAAAAGTAGATGCCTGCCCTATGGAAGGTTTTGATAAGGCCCAATTTGACGAAATACTAGGTCTTAAAGACAAAGGATTAAAATCTGTAGTTATTTTGCCATTGGGCTTTAGAGCAGCAGATGATTATCTTGCAGGATTAGCTAAAGTGAGAAAATCAACACAGGAACTGTTCCATTTCGTGAAGTAATTTGTTATCAATAATAAGTATAAAAAAATTCTGCTTTTCAGTAGGATTTTTTTATACTTATTCAATTTTAGAATTTTAATTGTTTCCATTCTAATTATTTTTTAGCAAAGAATTTAAAGGGTTGATTCTAAAATAAAAAACCTACCCTCTAATAACCGCTTGCAAAGTTTCCAAAGTTTTTTGCTCTAAAATAATATTCTTCCCTTCTGTAAGTTTTTCCACAGCATCTTTTGTATAGTGCCTTACGGTAAGCAATGATAAATCTCTCTCTACATCTACATCAAAAAACAAAGATGCTTCTGCTGCTATTTGCGCAGTTTTTTCTGCATGTCCATCAAAGCAGCAAATAAGTGATATAGCAGTATTTTGGGATAAATTTGGTTGCAATTTAATTTGCTTAAAAATTTCGTGTAATTGCTCCATTGGCTTTCCTTCAATAAATGAAAAATCTCTTGATTTGAAATGTATCAAGGCCTGATTGCTTTTTAAAACGATTACAGGTGGTAAGCTCAAAGCCCTATCCCCATTGATAATAGTACCCGGTAAACTAGTATTTAAAAAACTTTTTACATAAAGTGGGATATGCTTATTTTGTAATGGCTTTATTGTTTTTGGATGAATTACTTGAGCTCCATAATAAGCCATCTCTATAACTTCTGTATAATTTAATTTGGGAATATTTACCGCATCTTTAAATTTATTAGGGTCAGCATTCATAACTGCGGGTACATCTTTCCAAATGGTAACGCCATCTGCACCAAGCATGTTCGCAAAAATTGCAGCAGAATAGTCACTGCCTTCTCGGCCAAGTGTAGTACTTTCATTTTCGTCTGTAGAACCTATAAAGCCTTGAGTAAGCACAACATCATATTCATTAAAATGTGGTGCAATAATGCTGTTAACTTTCTCTTGGGTAAATTCAAAATCAATAGTTGCATCTCTAAAATTATTATCCGTACGGAAAATATCTCTTACATCTTCCCATTTTACTTTTACACCTTGCTCGTTCAAGTAATGTGCCACTATACATGTACTAAATAATTCTCCGCAACAAACAATTTGATCATAGTAATAATCATAGTGACGTACCGGTTTATCATGTAACATCCATTCTATTTCTGTAAAGAAGTTTTTCAGCTGGTCTTCAGCTGGTTTCCAATTATGAACTAGTAAATACTTTACTACTTCTAAATGATTGTTTTTTACCTGTTCAAATAATTGTAAGGCATCGTCCTTTCTGTTGTCAAAATATGCTTCAGCAATTTTTTCTAATGCATTGGTAGTTTTGCCCATAGCAGAAATTACAACCAATAATTTATGTGCTGCATTCTCTTTTACTATGTTTGCCGTATTTTTTATACGTTCAATATTGTTTATAGATGCTCCGCCAAATTTAAAAACACGCATAGGATATGGGTAATTGGGAATTAGGAATTGGTATTTTATAATTATGGTAACTATTTTTAAAGCACAATTGTTTTAAATAAAACACATTTTACCTTATTAAATTAATTAATCAACAATAACCTAACCATTTCTTTTAAATTTTATTTACATTGCAAATCTATTATCTAAATGGCTATTTCAAAAATATTTTATTTAAAAATAAATTTTAAAGATTTGGTTCCCAACTACAAATCCTTACTTACCAAATTCTAAATTACATACTCATGGCTACAAATAGAAACGTACTTACACTGGATGAATTCACTATACAAGAAATGCGTGCATTCCCAAAAGCCACAGGAGAACTAGCTGGCTTACTAAGAGACATTGGTCTTGCTTGCAAGCGCATAAATGTGGAAGTAAATAAGGCAGGTTTGGTTGATATTTTGGGTGATTTTGGCACTGTAAATGTTCAAGGTGAAGAGGTTAAAAAACTGGATATATTTGCTAACGACCAAATGATGGGAGTTTTGCGGCATGGTATAAGCTGTGCTGGAATTGGTAGCGAAGAGTTGGACGATGTGGTAATTTTTGATGATGAAATAAGTAATAAATCAAAATACGTTTGTTTGTTTGATCCTTTGGATGGTAGTAGCAACATAGATGTAAATGTTTCTATTGGAACTATTTTTAGTATTTATAGGCGTGTAAGCGAAATAGGTAAACCTGCTACCAATGCAGATTTTTTACAACAGGGCAACAAACAGGTAGCTGCTGGTTATGTAGTTTTTGGATCTTCCACTATGATTGTTTATGCAACCAAGCGAGGTGTAAATGGGTTTACTTTGGATAGGTCTATTGGAGAATATCTTATGAGTCATCCCAATATAAAATGCCCCAAAGATGGTAAAATGTATTCTGTAAACCATGGCAATTTTTTTGAATTTTCGCTTCCTGTGAAGGAATATATAACGGCTTGCCAAAAGAAAAATAAAACAGATGGAGGCCCATATACACAGCGTTATATTGGGAGTATGGTGAGCGATGTGCACCGCAATCTTATAAAGGGAGGTATTTATTTATACCCTGGTACCAACGGAAAACCAAATGGGAAATTGCGTTTGTTGTATGAGTGTAATCCTTGTGCTTTTATTGTGGAAGTAGCAGGCGGTAAAGCTTCAAATGGCGAAATAAATATTTTGGATATTGTGCCTACAGAATTACATCAACGAACACCACTTTTTATTGGTAGTTTAAACATGATGGAAGAGTTAGAAGGATACTTGGGTAAAAGGTAATTTTTGTAAAGTACTACAAAATGTCATTTACTATACTTTAACACTAACTAATCATCTTTAATAGTTTGCTTTTTTTATCCAAAAAAATTTTGTACGTATAACTTTAAAAGTTGGTGGTATAAAACAAAATCAATCTTATAACATTTATATTTACAACTTTGGTAAAAGCAAATATAAAATATTGGGATGATCTAAAAAAATATTGAAAATATGAATAATCAAATTATTTCTGTTCAAAACCTTGTAAAAAAATATGGTGATTTCACTGCCGTAAATGATATTTCATTCGATGTACAAGAGGGAGAAATATTTGGTTTGCTTGGGCCAAATGGTGCAGGTAAAAGCACTACCCTGGAGATAATAGAAACGCTGAGACAGAAAACCTCTGGAAAAGTTTTTGTAGATGGATTTGATTTGGATAAATCACCAAGTGAAATAAAGAAAATTATTGGGGTACAGTTGCAATCATCTGGTTTTTATCCTAATTTGAATTTGATAGAATTAATAAATTTATTTTCTGGATTGTATAATAGACAAGTTAATGCAATGGATTTGCTACAAAAAGTTAATCTTGTTGATAAAGCAAAGAATAAAAGTAAAGAACTAAGTGGTGGGCAAAAGCAACGTTTTTCTATTGCAACTACCCTTATCAATAATCCTAAAATTGTTTTTTTAGATGAACCTACTACAGGTTTAGACCCCCAAGCTAGAAGGAATTTATGGGAACTTGTACGAGAGATAAAACAAAATGGAACGACTGTAATCATAACTACACATTATATGGATGAAGCAGAGCAGCTTTGCGATAGAATTGCAATTATTGATGAAGGTAGAATTATTAAATTAAATACACCGGATGGGTTAATAGATGAGTTGGTAGCTACTGGTTTTGAAAAGCCTAAACCAGTAAAATCTGCTAATTTAGAAGATGTTTTTATACATTTAACAGGAAAAGAAATGCGGCCTGATTAATTTTTATTTTATTTACACATATTTTTAATAAACAAAAACAAAGAATGAAAAAATTAGTATTATCTGCAGTAGCAATAATCGCTATTTGTAGCGTGAATGCCCAAAAAGGGACTAAGTTAAAACCAACAGTTGCAGCAGCTGCTGTAACAAAGCCCGTTTTTAAAAACGTATCTGACAGTTTTAGTTATGCATTGGGGCTTAGTATTGGTGAAAGTTTAAAACAATCTGGTGTTTCCAAAATAAACACCCAGTTATTATCTAAGGCAATGAATGAAGTACTTAGTAACGCTAAAACTTTATTGACCAAGGAACAAGCAAATGCTTGTATTCAAGATAACTTTAAAAACATAAATGATAAAAAAGGATCAGCACAAAAGCAAGAAGGTAAAAATTTTCTAGCTTTAAATAAACAAAAAAAAGGAATTATTGAGCTACCAAATGGTTTGCAATATGAGGTATTAAAAGAAGGGGAAGCAAATGGCGCAAAACCAAAAGTCACAGATACTGTTGTTGTACATTATGTTGGTACATTAACCAATGGTACTGAGTTTGATAATTCTCTAAAAAGAGGAGAACCTGCAACTTTTCCTTTAAATGGTGTTATTAGAGGATGGACAGAAATTTTACAACTTATGCCCAAAGGTGCTAACTGGAAAGTTTACATACCTAGTGAGTTAGCATATGGTGCAAACCCTCCAAGTCAGCAAATACCACCAAATGCAGTACTTATTTTTGAAATTTCTTTGTTAGATATTAAAACTGCGACGGAAGTAACTAAATAATACAATATGGATGATTTGAAATATCCCATAGGTAAATATATTTCGCAACCATTTTCTCAAGCCCAACTTGAGGATTGGTTGCTAGATATTGAATTGCTACCAAAAGCAATTGAATTTGCAATCACCAATTTAGATGCTTCGCAATTGGAAGTACCTTATCGTGAAGAAGGATGGAATAGCAGGCAAGTGGTACACCATCTTGCAGATAGCCATATGAATGCATTCATACGGTTTAAACTTGGCCTTACTGAAGAAAATCCTACAATAAAACCATATGAGGAAGAGGAATGGGCTAACTTAAGTGATTCTAAAAATGTTCCTATAAATGTTTCTATTACACTTTTGTATGCGCTTCATATACGAATGCATGATCTATTAAAAAATATAAGAGGCGATGAATGGAATCGTACAATTTTTCATCCTGCACAGCAAAAAGAAATTACTTTATGGAATTTGCTTGGTACTTATGCTTGGCATGGTAAACACCACACTGCTCACATCAATAGGTTGAGAGAAAAAATGGGATGGAGTTAGTTTAAAATTATAAATTATGAATTTTTGATAATTTTAGTGTTTAATATCCTTAAACAATTTTATCAAAATCCAATTAAAAAGCGTTTTAAATAAAATGACGATTGTTGTGCATTGTCTAATACCTAATAAATAATTCCTAGTTTCCTATGTCTTTCAAAAAACTTTCCTCTAAATATATAAGCAAACACCAATATTTTACAGCAAGAGAAGATTCATATGAAACACCCACAGGTAAAATTGTAGATCCATATTTTGTTGTAGAATTGCCTATTAGTGCCTGTGCAGTAGCTATAACCAATGAGAATGAAATTGTATTGGTTAAACAATTTCGTTTTCCAGTAAATGAAATATTACTTGAACTTCCAGGTGGTTTTGTTGATGAAAATGAACCGAAAGAAAAAGCAATTGCCCGAGAGTTATTGGAAGAAACTGGTTATAGTTTTTCTACTATTATTCATTTGGGTAAAACTTATGCTAATCCAGGGGTTTTAGACAATGCTACCCATTTATTTTTGTGTACGGGTGGTTTAAAAATTACAGAACAATCTTTAGATGAAAATGAGGAAATAGAGATAGTACTTAAATCTGTGGAAGAAGTAAAGCAACTTATTACAAATGGTGAAATAAAGCAAGCTATGCATGAATTATGCATGCATAAAGCGTTTATACACTTAGAGAAGTTATAAAGCTCACTTGGATATAGGCTAAAACTGAAAATTAATACCAATTATATCGAGATGTAGTACAATTTACTGTGGGTATTACATGCAATAAGATTTTCACAAAAAAACTCCATTAAATTCAGGGAGAACTTAATGGAGTTTTTTTACTCATCTATGGTTAGATTAAAATTGCTCTAACTTGCTAAAAAAGAAATTCCCTTCTATTGCAGCATTTTCATCACTATCACTTCCGTGTACCGCATTTTCTCCAATTGAAGTTGCATATTTTTTACGAATTGTACCCTCTTCAGCTTGAGCAGGGTTGGTAGCACCAATTAATTTACGAAAATCTTCAACTGCATTGTCTTTTTCTAGGATGGCAGCAGTTATAGGACCACGACTCATAAATTCTACTAGCTCACCATAAAAGGGGCGCTCACTGTGTACTGCATAAAATTCACCAGCTTTTGCTTCGCTTAGATGTACCATTTTCATAGCTACAATTCGAAAACCAGCTTCATTAATCATTGATAAAATACCACCTGTATGGCCATTCTGCGTTGCATCTGGCTTTATCATGGTAAAGGTTCTGTTAGTCATCTTTTATTTTTTTTGCAAAACTAAGGGAATAAATGAATAATGGGTAATTAATAATTGATAATGAATAATTGATAAAGAATCAAATTACAAAACGTATAATTATTTGAAACAATAACATGGGAGATTGTATCGGTTTATTTAACATACAATGATGTAAATGCATTTTAAAAAGCTTTGGGTGTTGCGGATGCAAAAGTTATAAATAATTGAAATACATATTTTTAACTTTAAATTTCTAAAATCTTTTTTAAATTTAAATCCAAAAGCCTTCATCCAGCTTCAACTACGGACAACCCTAAAACCAACTTCAACTACTTTAAACCCTTTACCAACATAAAAGCCTTCAACTTTCATTGAACAAATAATACTTCATGGCAACCTATTTTTCCTTACTTTTGTGCCGATTTTATGCAGACTATTGACAAATTTTTCCCTCTTCTTGCTACGCCAAAAAAAGTAGTTATTACCATGCACCAAAAGCCAGATGGGGATGCAATGGGTTCTACACTTGGCTTGTATCATTTTTTAAAGCAATTAGGGCATGATGTTAAAGTTATATCGCCTACAAATTGGGCACAATTTATTAATTGGATGCCTGGTGTAAAAGATGTATTGGATTATGAACGTAATGCAGATGCAGGAAATGAATTTATAAAAAACGCTGATTGGATTTTTTGTTTAGATTTTAATGCGCTTAGTAGAACAAAGACCATGGAAGCTGCATTAGAGGCAGCTATAGGGCAAAGAATATTGATAGACCATCACAGAGAGCCGGCGGTAGAAAAATTTGCTTATGGAATAAGTGATATAAATAAAAGTAGTACCTGCGAAATGGTATATGATTTTATTATAGCTAGCGGAAATGAAGATAAAATAGATGATGATATTGCTCAGTGTTTATATGCAGGAGTAATGACAGATACAGGTTCATTTCGCTTTCCTAGTACAACAGCAAGTGTACACAATATGGTAGCCCACTTAAAAGAAAAGGGATTACAACATGCGGCTATACATGAAGCATTGTTTGATAATGGAAGTGAAGCTAGGCTTAGGTTTTTGGGTAATACATTGCTAAATCGGATGGAGGTTTTTTATGAATACAACACAGCACTTATTGCTATACCTCAAGCTGATTTAATTAAATTTGATATTAAAACCGGTGATACGGAAGGGTTGGTAAATTTTCCGCTCGGCATAGAAGGTATCAGAATGGCGGCTATTATAATTGATAGAGGTGAGGAGCGTAAATGTTCATTTAGAAGTAAAGGGGAATTTGATGTGAATACATTTGCAAGAACCTATTTTAATGGTGGTGGGCATTATAATGCAGCAGGAGGCTCATCGCTAGAAACATTGGAAAATACAATAGCCGATTTTAAAAAAGCTATGAAAGAAAACAGAGAACAATTAAGTACTTATACATTTTAAAAAAAAACAACAAACACAATGAGAAAAATTTCTTATTTATTACTAGCAAGTGCTATCGTATTTTCTTCATGTCAGGAAAAATATAAAAAAGGCGAAAAAGGAATGGAATACAAAATTATAGCTAGCGGCAAAGGCGACATGCTAAAGAACGGCGAATTTATGGAGTTGCATTTTACCAATGTTTTATCGCATGCAGGTAAAGACACTGTCTTGAACAATACAAGAGAGATGGGTTCACCTCAAATAATGCCTTTCGATTCTACTGGCTTACCACCTGCTTATTACAAATTGTTTAAGCAAATGAAAAACGGTGATAGTTTGAGTACAAGAACTTCAGTAGACTCTATGTTTAAAGATCAACCTGAATCTATGCCTCCTTTTATGAAAAAGGGTGATTTTGTTTACACAAATATTAAGATAGTAAACATTTACAAAACACAACAAGCTGCAGATTCTGCAAGAACTTTAGCTATGGCAAATGCTGAAAAAGTTGCAAAAGCTAAAGCGGATGGTTTGGTAAAAGCGGATGACAAAACTTTGGCGGCGTTTATAGCAAAAAACAATGTAAAAGCTACAAAAACTGCCAATGGCGTTTATGTAGAAACGAATACTGCAGGTACAGGTGCATTGTTGGATACTACTGGTTTTGTAAAAATTAAATACACTGGTAAAACATTAGATGGTAAAATGTTTGATTCTAATGTAGACCCTTCTAAAGGTCATACAGACCCATTAGTAGTAAATCTAACAAATGATATGAGTCTTGGTAATGGAGTTATACCAGGTATGAAAGAAGGATTATTAGCAATGTCAAAAGGGGCAAAGGGTAAATTATACATTCCTTCTGGCTTAGCATATGGCGCAAGAGGTGCAGGTGCTGATATTCCTGCAAATGCAAATTTAATTTTTGAAGTGGAGATATTAGAAACCGTAACAAAAGCTCAAGCAAAAGCTGAAAACGATGCAGTGCAAGCAAAAATGCAAGCAATGCAAAAGAAATATATGGATAGCGTACAAAAAGCAAATCCTAAGGGTCAAGGTCAACCACAAGTTGAGCAAGCTCCTCCACAAAAATAATTTTTTAAAGTTTTGATATAAAAAGCAGCTTAATTTAAAGCTGCTTTTTTATTTTGCATCTTCATAAACCTGCATTAGTTTCACTATTTCTACGGCTTCTTTTACATCATGTACCCGTAAAATATTTGCTCCATTTTGTAATGCCAATGTATTTAAAACAGTAGTTCCATTTAATGCTTCTGATGCAGTTATATCAAGGGTTTTGTAAATACTACTCTTTCGAGAAAGGCCAATAAGTATTGGACTATCCAAAATTTTAAAAGCTGATAAATTTTTTAATAAAGAAAAATTTTGAGTAATATTTTTTGCAAACCCAAAGCCTGGGTCTATAATTAAATCTTTTATACCTGCTTTTTTGCAAGCATCAATTTTAGTTACGAAATATTCTATTACTTCTTTTGTTACATTTCCATAATCGGTTAGTTTTTGCATAGTAGTTGGAGTGCCACGCATATGCATGCATATATAAGGTACATTGCCTAACGAACCTAAATAAGGAATCATTTTAGCATCTATTTCTCCTCCACTTACATCATTTACCATGCTTGCTCCGGCTTTTATAGATTCAGCTGCTACAATACTGCTAAAAGTATCTATAGAAATAATGGCATCAGTAATATTTTTATGAATAATTTCTATTGCAGGAATAACCCTATCTAATTCTTCATTTATCGATATAGAAGTGGCACCGGGTTTAGTACTTTGTCCTCCAATATCTAATATGGTTGCTCCTTCGTTTAGCATTTCAGTAGCAAGGGTTAAAATACCATCCAAACCATTTGCTAAATCTCCTTTGTAAAAAGAATCAGGTGTGGCATTTATAATACCCATTATTAATGGCACATCGGTGGATATTAATTTTCCTTTACAGTTTATAGTGAACATTTGAGTTACTAATTGTATTTTTGAGAGATAAAAATATGTAAAATTAATTAGCTTAATGGGGACAAACAATCAGTACGACGAAATAATTTCTTCTTGTAGAAATACATTCATTAAAAAAACAAAGGACTACGGTACATCTTGGAGAGTATATAGAACACTTTCTGTGGCAGACCAAATTTATATTAAAGCAAAAAGAATACGGAATATACAAGAGGGAATAACGCAGAAAATTGAAGATAATATAAAAAGTGAGTTTGAAGGTATTGTAAATTATTCTATAATCGGACTTATACAGTTAAAAATTAACAATGATGAGCCCGAAGATTTGGCGGTAGATATTGTAGAAAAAATGTATGATAAAAT
>JANMFB010000305.1:0-4956 GCA_031377605.1 Ferruginibacter sp. | reverse complement strand
AATGTGCAGGAGCAATATCTTTAACAAACTAACCCTGTGTGCAATACCGGTAGCTATAAAACTATACCACACATCATCATTCCAGGCATTGGCAATACCACACGGTGGACTGGGCAAAGTGGAAGACTGTGTAGCATTATTGGTAGTACCGGCAGTTACAACACCACATAATAAATTTGAGTTCACAGTTAAGGACTGAGCATTTACACATTCATTATTTGGGGGTGGTATATTTGCAGTTACACAAATTCCAAATTGGCCTGTACCACCACCAACACCCCACATTCTTATATAAATTGTTGTACCAGGTGTTGCAGGCAGAATCAACTGTGGCATTAAACTAGCTCCATTATTATCGTTACAACCAATTTGAGTAAATGTAAGTGAAGGGCATGTTCCGGTAGCAGTGTAAACTTCCATTGCTCCATTCGTTAGAGCAGGTTGTCCGACACCTCCTGCAGGTCCAGATCTTGTATCTATAGTAATTGAAGTAGCACCTGCAGGTACTACTGTTGTAAACCATACATCACCATCTATATAAGTACCGCAAGCTGGTGTTGAAACTCCAGCGGTTGCACTAGCATCTACATTTGAAAAAGTAGCATAAGAACAGGCTGCAGTTGCAATAAGTGGTATTGCACCAGTACCTGGAAAACTAGGATCTAAACAAGGATCATCGTTTAAAGGGATTTGAGCAAAAGCTTGTACCATAAAAATGAATGAAAGTGCAAACAATATAATTTGCTTTTTACCATTTTTTAAACTAGCGTAACAATTTTTAAACGGGGTATAAATATGCATGATTAAATTTTTAATAGTTGAAAACTTCTCTTTTTATTTCAGTATGTTATTTTGATATATTTTTTTTTGATTCTTCTAATTTCTTTTCAATTTGGCCTGTAAGCATATGCCAAAACATTACAAAATCTGAACCTAAGCTATACATTGGATATGTAAAAGTTGCAGGTCTGTTCTTCTCTATAAAAAAATGACCAAACCAAGCAAACCCATATCCTAAGAACGGTATTAAAACAAACCAAAACCATTTCCCAGTTATTACTCCAAGCGCCAAAGAGATGAGCAACAGTAAAGTTCCACAAAAATGCAAAATTCTATTATTTACATCTGAATGTTCTGTGAGGTAATAAGGATAAAACTGGTTAAAAGTCTTATATTTTTTTTCTACACCCATTAATATCTTTTTCCAAATTCATATCTGATACCTATTTCGTGACCACCAGAGCCCCCATCAAAATTACTGATAGGGCCATTGTACGCATCATAGCTATAAGCAAACCCAACTTTTTCTGCTAATTTAAAGCCTGTTTGTAAACTATAAGACTGCCTAAATTTATACATAATGGCAACCCAAATTTTATCTTGGTAGTCTAGCTTAGTACCTAATTCAAATTCAGTAGGTGCATTTTGTATAACTCTAAACAAAGCATTTGGTATTAAATAAATATCATCTCCAGTTTGGAATCTATAATTGACCGTAAAATTATAATGCCTATATAGTCTACCACTTGTTTTTGAGTTGGGCACATCTGCTAATTGCAATTTTGATTGAATAAGCTGACTTACTGCTGCGCCAGCACTTAATTTATCATTGGTGAAATAAACCCCCGCTCCTGCATCAATACCTAATTTAGAAGAAGCTCCAGCCAATGCAGGGTCGTTTCCTAAAGCGGTTAATAATTTCCCCTTATCAATTGCATATTGCAATCCCCTTAGTTCTAATCCTAAACCAAATTTATTCTTTTGATCTTTAGAAGTTATGTGATATGAATAAGCCATTTGTATGCCTGTACGGCTAGTAGGGCCGGTTTCATCTCTATAAATATATCCAGCAATACCCGCTTTTAATTTATCTAGCAACACATCTCCATAAGCCATAAAAGTTTTGGGATTGCCAGGAAATGAAGCCCACTGGCTTCTATAAGATACACCAGCATAATCTGTTTTTGACATACCAGCTGCTCCTGGGTTCAGCATAGAATTGTGCTGTAGATATTGACTCATAAAGTGCAGTTGCTGGGAATTTGACGCAAGTGATATCGCCATCAAGAATAGTAATAGTTTAATTTTTTTCATACGGTGTTTGATAATTAGTTCTAAAGTTAAAAAAAATTGTTAAATTTATTCTACTAATTTTAAAATTCTTTTAAAATTCATACGAAACTATGAATCTCTACGTTCCGTAATTCTTTTAGATTATGCAACACATTGTCTTTTCGTTCAGTAGGTATTCCAATTTTAAGCATACAAAACAATTGTGTTTCATTGGATAATACTACACAGCCAAATTGATTCATAATTATCATTACATCATTCATTTGTGTGTAATCGAATTGTAAAGTATAGTAATGCAGAACCGGTTTTTTTACCAAAGGAATAACTTGCAAAGCCATTGAGGCTGAAGATTTGTATGCATTAATAAGGCCCGGAACTCCCAATAATGAACCCCCAAAATATCTTACAACAACAACTAAACAATCTGTAATATCTTTACTATCTAGTTGTCCTAAAATTGGTTTGCCTGCACTTCCGGATGGTTCACCATCATCTGAACTTCTAAAAATGTTACCCTCATTACCAATTCGATAAGCAAAACAAAAATGTACAGCTTTACTATGCTCCTTTTTTAATTTCTTTATTATTTCTTTTAGCAAGCCAACATTTGAAAATGGAAAAGCATAAGCCAAAAATTTACTGCCCCTATCTTTAAATTCGGCAAAACCCTCCTGGTCTATTGTATTATAAAAACTCATTGTTTTTTTGTTTGTAAAAGTCTATTAGATCAGATAAAACTTTTTGTGAAGTTAGTGGCATTTCATTTTTTAAAATAGGGGCAAGAATACCATTATTTAAATTCATTAATGTATTTGTAATCACAATAGCCTCATCCCATAAATTTTTATCTATAAAAGATTGAAGCGTCTTTGAGCCACCTTCTACAATTACAGCATTTAGTCTTTGCTCAAATAAAAATTTAATCATCCAGTCTATTAAATTTTCCCAATCATTTATTTTATGATAAATAATATTACCAATAATTTCATTTTTCTTTTTATTAATAATGATTGTAGTAGCTTCATCATGAAAAACATTTAATTCCGGATTCAAACATAGCTCTTTGTCAATTACAATTCTTGTAGGATTTTCCCCTTTCCATTTTCTCACTGTAAGACTAGAATTATCTACCAAAGCAGTTCTTGTCCCTATCAATATGGAAGCATTTTCGCTACGCCATTTATGTACCAATATATTTGTAAAGTCATTACTAATTTTTAAAGGCTCCTTTCCCTCTCTACCTATAAAGCCATTAGATGTTTGTGCCCATTTTAAAATAATGTAGGGTCTTAGTTTCTCATTGAAAGTAAAAAACCGTTTGTTTAATTTTCTACAAGCTTGCGCTAATACTCCAACTTCTACTTTTATACCTGCTTGTTGTAGTATTGAAATACCTCTACCGTTTACTTTATCAAAGCTATCCTTACATCCTATTACAACATGCTTTATATTATATTCCAAAATTAGACTTGAACAAGCTGGGGTTTTCCCTTCATGTGAACAAGGTTCAAGTGAAACATACAATGTACTTTTAGCAATATATTGCTTATCTGCTGAAGAAACACTTTTAATACAATTAACTTCTGCATGTTGTTCTCCATATTTTTTGTGATAGCCCTCTCCTATTATTTTACCATCATAAACAAGTACAGCACCTACAAGCGGATTTGGTGCCACTTCACCAGCTCCCAATTGTGCTAATTGCAAGCACCTTCGCATATATTTATTGTGATTTTGCAAGTAGCAAAAGTAAGCATCAAATCAGCTAAATGAAGATTTCATATTCACAAAATATTTCCTGACGAATTTTGTACTTAATCCGTAACCTTATAAAACAGACAAGACGAAATTTTACTAAGTTTGCTTTAAATGACAATAAAAGAAATACAGCAAAAATATATCATAAACCTACAAGACATTTATAGTAGTGGTGAGGCTAATGCTATCACTGATATTATTTTTGAAAATACCTTACAAATTTCGAGATGGGATATTGTTATTAAAGGTTCGAATACAGTAGATGAATCTTTGAAAAATAAATTGTACAATATTTTAGAAAGACTTTTACAAAAAGAGCCTCCACAATATATTGTAGGAAATAGTTGGTTTTACAACTTAAATTTTGTTGTAACGAATGCGGTATTAATCCCGAGGCCTGAAACCGAAGAACTAGTTTTAGAAGCAATAACATTTCTAAAAACAAATGATGGCAAAAAAGTATTAGATATAGGAACAGGCAGTGGTTGTATACCTATTAGTATAAAGAAGAACATTGAAGGTGCAGATGTATATGCGTTAGAAGTAAGTAATGATGCACTTGGTGTTGCAAAAGTAAATGCTGAATTAAATAAAACAACCGTAAATTTTTTGCAAATTGATTTTCTTGAAGAAAAAAATCACCCTCAACTTTCAGTATATGATTTAATCGTAAGTAATCCTCCATATATTCCCAATACAGAAGTGCTAGATAAGAATGTACATAACTATGAACCGCATTTAGCTTTGTTTGTGCCTGAGAATGATGTGTTTATTTTTTACAATAAAATAATTGCATTTGCAGAAAACCATTTGGCAAAAAAAGGGAAAATAATGTTAGAAGTGCACGAAAATTTAGCAAAAGAGACTGCCAGACTTTTCACTGAAAAAGATTACGAAGTAATTATTAAAAAAGATATGCAGCAAAAAGAAAGAATGTTGATTATTTCTCGCTACCAGTAACACTTGCAGATGTAGTTGCCCCTAGCTTGCGAGCTACTCGCATTACACGAACTATTTCACCCCACTCAGCACTAGAATCAGCATTTATTACTATTGCCGGCTTTATACTATCCTTTTCATTTATAAAATTCTTTAATACCGATTCTAATGAATCGGGGATAATTT
>JANMFB010000280.1:0-1821 GCA_031377605.1 Ferruginibacter sp. | reverse complement strand
AATAGCGGTTTGCGAACTGCACTAATGGAAAAAGGTGAAAAACTTGGATGGCAAACTTTTATTCCACCATTTGAATATTGCACGGACAATGCTGGCATGATAGCCATAACTGCCTATCATAAATACTTAGCTAAAGATTTTGTAACGCTAGATATTACTGCCACAGCTAATAGCACATTTTAATGAATACATTTTTCCAATTTAAAAATTTCACCATTCATCAAGATAAATGTGCTATGAAAGTATGCACAGACGCTTGTCTGTTTGGTGCTTATGTTGCAAATAAATTGGAGCAAGATAAGTTGCCTATAAAAAATATTTTAGACATTGGTGCAGGCACTGGTTTGCTAAGTTTAATGCTTGCCCAAAAAGTAAACACAATGATAGATGCAGTAGAACTAAATGAAGTTGCACATATGCAGGCAAAAGGAAATATCGAAGCTGCTCCTTTTAAAAATATCAATATTCATCATGCTGATATTTTAGCATTTTCATCAAAGGTAAAATACGATTTTATTATTTGCAATCCACCTTTTTTTGAAAACCAATTAAAGTCTGCCAACAAAGAAAGAAATGCTGCTATGCATGCAACTACCCTTTCGTATGTCCAATTGACGGAAGTTATAAAACAAAATTTATCTGGAAATGGAATAGCAGCTTTGCTGCTTCCTTCTTATGCTTTGCAAGATTTTACAAAAATACTCTCGGCAGAAAATTTATTTATTAATGAGCAAATAAACGTAAAACATAATCCTACAAAACCGTTTTTTAGAGCAATGCTTAGAATTAGTTTAAAAAAAACTACATTGAAGCAGGAAGAAATTAGTATAAAAAATAATGATGGACAATACGCTGATGAGTTTGTTAATTTATTGAAGGATTATTATTTGAATTTTTGATTTATTAAGCATCAATCAAAGCTTGAATATCAAACTTCTTCATTTTTAAAAAAGCTTGCGTAACTCTTGAACCTCTTTCCCTATCGCCCATTAATTTATTTAAAATAGTGGGAATTATTTTCCAAGAAACTCCATAAGAATCTCTCAACCAACCGCACATACCTTGTTGCTCGCCATTTAAAGTGAGTACATTCCAATAAGTATCAATCTCATCTTGAATTTCACATTCAACTACCAACAATACGCCATCAGAGAAATTATATGAAGGATTGCCAGGCCTATCCATGACCACAAAATCATTTTCCTTTAGAGAAAATTGACTAAACAACAATTTCCCTCTTAAATCCTCAGGCATACCATTTCCATATAACAGTAAGTAATTTATTTTAGACGATGGAAATAAAATTGATATTGTGAATATCGACAAATCAAATAGAAAAAATAATTCAATAGTACTTCACCAATATTATATCCTGTGAGTTTGAATTACCTAGTTTGCTCACTCTATTGTAGCATTTATTAATCTGTCAGTGATGGCATCTTTTTGTACTTTCAATTCGTCATAGCTACCATTTTTTACCGAGCATTTTCCTTTAAGGTGAATGAGCAATGTGCATTGCTCTGCCTGTTCTTTCTCTTGCCCACACACGCTCATAAGCGTATCTATAACCCAATCAAAAGTATTTATTTCGTCGTTCCATACTATCAAGTTAAGGTTGATGGATTCTTCTGTTAGCAAGTCAACATCTTCGTCGGCTTCTACAAGTGGGTTATATGCTACGTTGAATTTCATTGTAGCACAAAATTAAAGAAATAGGGGCTAATATTATAAGCTTCAGAAGGATAAATCTTATTCTATTAAAGAAATGGTTCAAAAATAGCAATTACCTAATAACTCAAATATTCTAAAATTGAGAACTTA
>JANMFB010000265.1:0-1755 GCA_031377605.1 Ferruginibacter sp. | reverse complement strand
CTGGAGAAACAAATGAAGACTTTGCTGAAACAGTAGAATTTCTCCAGGAAAACCAACAATAACATCTACACCAACACAACAATGTGGCATAAATGTTTTTATAAGTCCAACCTTTTCTTCATACAATTCTTTCTTATACCTACGGCGCATTGCTGCCAATGTGTTGTTGCTACCGCTTTGTAATGGAATATGAAAGTGCGGCATAAAATGTTTGCTATTGCTTACAAACTCTATAATTTCATTGCTCAATAAATTAGGTTCTATAGATGAAATTCTGTACCGTTTAATTCCATCAAGCACATCGAGTTCTTTTATTAGATCAAAAAAATTTTCTCCATTCTTTTTTCCACCAGTGTAGCCTTTACCAAAGTCACCAAGGTTAATTCCGGTAAGCACTATTTCTTTGGCTCCGCCATTAGCAATTGATTTTACATTTTCTATCACATTTTTTATTTCATCGCTGCGGCTTTTTCCACGAGCCATTGGTATGGTGCAAAAACTGCAATTGTAATCGCAGCCATCTTGCACTTTCAAGAAAACCCTTGTACGCTCATGAATGGAATGTGAAGGCACAAATACATTCACATCTTCTACATCGCAACTACAAATTTTTGTTGCATCATTTTTGGTAACTTCTTTTAAATGTTGCGCAATATTAAATTTTTCTGCTGCACCGAGTACTAGATCTACGCCGGGTATAGCAGCAATTTCTTTTGGTTTAAGTTGTGCATAGCAACCTGTAATTACTACCAAAGCTTCTGGCGCTTTTCGTTGTATTTTTCTAACAATCTGCCTGCACTCTTTGTCAGCATTTTCCGTTACAGAGCAAGTGTTTATCACATATACATCTGCTACTTCATCAAAATCTTTTTTTGCAAAACCATCATTTTCCAGCATTCTACCAAGTGCAGTAGTTTCACTGTAATTTAGTTTGCAGCCAAGGGTGTGTAAAGCAACTGTTTTTTGCATATGTTGCAAAATTAAGGATAATATTTTACCTCTAATTGAACAGATACTAGGCACAAACATATCAAAAATGGAAATGTATGTTTTTGGACGACTGTCATAACTCCCATCGATTTATTGTAGCTTTTACTTTTTCCTTACCTTGCAACGGTGAAAAAACAAAATACTGGTTATATAATCTTGTTACTAGCAGCTCTATTATTCTTTTTTATAAAGACAAACCAACGAGGTAAAAAAACAAACATAAGGGAAAGAGTAACAGTTGAAAATGCAACCGATGCCTATACACAATTGCGTGGAGGGAATAAGACTATTACTTATAGCCGCCATGCAAAATGTAGGATGGAATGTAGGCATATAGATGAATCTGAAGTAAAAGAGATATTGCAAAATGGAGAGATAAATTTTGGAAAAGAACAAGAAAGTGAAAAGGGAGTTACTTACCCATTAGAAGGCAAAACCCACGACGGGCAACATGTTCGCATTGTTTTTGCACCGCATGAAAATGATGTAACTGTAGTAACTGCTATAGATTTGGATACTGATTGGCCTTGCGGAGATTGTAAGTAATATCCAAGTGATATTAAAGATTTGTGATAATATTATTAAATACACTGCCAAAATAATAGAACTTTACAAAATCAAATTGGTAGTTTGACGAAATTAAATAAATGAAATTAAAATCATTACTTGCAAAGCCTTTTGCAGCGTTTATACATAAGCAAATAAAAAAAAGTATGGTTACTGCTCTGGCAGATCAAGATCAGATATTTGCTAGTCTCATAAAAA
>JANMFB010000218.1:0-1587 GCA_031377605.1 Ferruginibacter sp. | reverse complement strand
CTCACCCGTTGCCATTACTACATGATCTGCAGGTACTGTCATTGCTACTTTAAAATTTCCGAATGTAAGTGTAAACTCCCCTGTACCTACAAATTGGTGGTTTTGCCAACCTTGGTTATCGCTATAAACACATAAGCGAGGGTACCATTGTGTCATGGTAAATAAGTCATTCCCATCTTCAGGAAAATTTTCATAGCCGCCACGACCACCATATTTAGTCCGCTCTATGATATTATAATTCCAATCCACTTTAAAAATAAATTGTTGCCCAGGCTTTAAAATTTGTGGCAATTCAATACGCATCATTGTTTTATTGATGGTATATTTTAATGGTGCACCTGCAGCAGTTACAACTTTTGTTATATTGTCCCCATACTCTTTATCCAACATACCAGTTTGCATTCTTTTTATCTCTGCTTCTGTAATAGATTTATTCATTGGGCTACTATTTTGATATCCCGAATTATTTACAGAGCTATGTTCGTTCTCATCTAACTGTAACCAGATATATGAAAGATTATCTGGCGAGTTATTAAAATAAGTAATTGTTTCTTTGCCTATTAATTTTCTGTTTGGCTCGTCTAATTCGCAAGTAATATCATAGTCGCAACGTTGCTGCCAGTACTTTGAACCAGGCGCCCCACTTGCTGTTCGATATTCATTAGGGGTAGGTAGTATTGTTCCTAATTGTTCAAAACGGTTGCCGTGGTTACTTCCAGGATTGTTCCTAATATCCTGTGCAAAACCAAAACTTACACTCATACAAGCCAAAAGGAAAAAGATAATTTTCTTCATTAAAATTGTTTTCTGTTGTTGGTAAAAAAAATGCTTTTGCAATTTATTGATTTTTTGTTAGTTGACATTGGTTTTTCATAAGAACTTTGTTAGCTATATTTTTTTGAGCTAGCCCAATGGTATTCAGTATGATTTAATCTTTAATAAAACGTTATATGGGAATAGAAAATGTAAAGGAATAAATTATTCCATACTTAAAATCTTAAATAGTTTTTCCGGTTCAATAGGCTTGTTTAAAAATCCTTTAAAACTTTTTTTAAACCCTTCATTAAACGGCGTATTTATATCGGCGCTTAAAGCATAAATAGGTGTTGCTTTATTGCAACCCTTAGCTTTTATCATAACACTCGTTTCTGCACCATCCAATAATGGCATATGTATATCCATTAGAATTACATCATACTTTTTGTGCTTGCATTTTTCAATGGCATCATACCCATTCGATGCGGTGTCACATACTATATCTCTAGTAGAAAGTAATTTGGATGCTACTAAAATATTCAAACGGTTATCATCTACAAGTAATAGTTTTAAATTTTTTAAATTGGTTGTTTCTTTGGTAATCTCCCAAGTATTTAAAAAAGCAGTTTCTAAATTAAAATCAAAATAGAATGTAGAACCTTTTCCTAAAGTTGAATCTATCAGTATTTCGCTTTTATATAATTTAATAATTTTTTTTACAATTGCTAAACCTAAGCCAGTACCGTTATTGCTTATTGTATTTGAACTTTTTGACTGCGAAAATTTATTAAATATTTTATCTTTAAACTCTTCGCTAATTCCTTTTCCGGT
>JANMFB010000194.1:0-3345 GCA_031377605.1 Ferruginibacter sp. | reverse complement strand
CGGAAAAATCGATTCTGATATAAATTCTTTAAGCGGAGTTTTATCCGCTGAAGACGAAACGCTCGGCAAGTTTAAATTCAAGATGCCTAAAATGAAAATGCCTAAAATGAAGATGAAGCTTAACACTAAAGGAATTTCTAGAAGTGTATCAAGAGCTGGAAGAAGTGTTGGAAAGTTAGCTAGCCAACACGGTAAAAACTTATCTAAAATTGCAAGTGGTGCAGGTAAATTAATAAGTAAGGTTGCAAGTGGTGCAGGACAATTTGCTGAAGCTCTAATGAGTCAACAACAGCAAGCAGAACCAGAGCAAGAGCAAGAAGAAGAACAGCCAGAAGAAGAGGAACAAACGGAAGACGAATCAATTCAAGAAGATCAATCTGAGGAGCAAGGCGACGAAATGATGGGATGCCAAATTTCAGAAAATAAAATTCCTTATCGATATTCAACTTTGTCGGGTGAATGGAAAGAGCTAACCGATGCTGAATTGGGCTGGGCTCAACTTTTAGCACTCGCACCAACAGCACTGAATGCAGTTGGGACAATGTCTCAAGGTTCTAAAGGCAAAAAGCAGTCTAAAGAAAATTACGGAGCTTTATTAAATCAAGCTACTGGAAATAATAAATATGGTGCTTTGATGAATCAAGGTGCAAATTTAGCGAATCAACGAAAGCAAAGACTAGCTGAAAAAAGAAATTTTAAAAAACAAAAACAAATGCAAGCTTCAGAAATGCTTCGCAATCGTAATCAGCAAACAAATGTTCCAAAACCGCAAACGGCAAGACCTGTTAGACAAGCAAGGCAACAATTAGAACCGATTCTAAGAAATCAAGTTTCACAATTAGTTTCCAGATTTTCTGCAAATCAACCACAACCGCCAACAGTTGTATTTTCCGCACCGACACCGGCACCGATCCGAGAAACACAAGACGCAATACAAGAAGCAAAGGGCAAAGGAAATAATATGATTATTTTTGGAGCAGTTGGTATAGTCGCAATATTTTTATTAATGAATAACAAAGAAGGAAAAAAAGATGTTTGATATTTTTGCAGAGCCAAAAAAGAAACGAGCTAATAAAAAAGCTTCTTCAAAAAAGAGAGCAATTTCCAAGAAGAAAGCCCCCAAGAAAAGACCTAAAAAACGAAAAGTTTATAGTTCAAAGAATGCTACGGTAACGCAAACCAAAACCGGAATTTCAATAAAATTTAACAGGTAAAAAAATGTCAGATAAAACAGAGAAGAAAGATAAAAATAGCAAAAAAGAAATTTTCAAAATGGTTGCTTCCGGATTCGGAACCTTTGTAGGAACTGCTTGGGCTTCAAATTCTTTTGGCGAAAAAATTCATGCCGATTACGGAAAGGCTATTGTTGGAACTGGACTTGCAGTCGGCGGAACTATGGCAGTCAAAGAGCTAGCTAAAACTAATCCGTCAATTGCTTTAGGAATCATCACTGGTTCCGGAATGAATGCAGTTTTCCAAATAGCTAGAACAGAGGTTGTGAAATCGAAGCTTCCTAGCGGAATTCAAAGTATGCTGAGCGGTCAAGAAATTGTATATATGCCTTTAGCAGGAACACCGGACGAAGAGCTTAGACAAGATCAAAGAGTTTTGCAAATTGCTTCTGAAATGGCAGGCAGAGAGATTGATGAGTATCAAGATACTTTGTCTGGGCTTGCGGATCAGTTAGCAGGCAATGAAGCACCTAACGAAAATGAACTTTCGATGGCAGGCTTACAAGAGCAGTTAGCCGGTGAAGATGATTACCTTAGCGGTGATTTGTAATTTTTTTTAAAATTAAAATATAAAAAAGTGCGATGAAGCACTAAAAGGAATCCGAAATGGACAAAACAAAAAATCAAATGATTTTGAGAAAACGAAACGGTAAAGTTTACAGAGCAATTAAAAAAGATTATTTTTTCTATTTCAAATTGAAAGACAAGATGGTTGGTCAGCAATTGTTTACAAAAACTACTCCTGATGCAATCCACAATATAACCTCTGAGAAAAATATTTTCACTTCTGCTTTAGGTGGTGAAATAGTTGGTATGAAGTTTGGTATTACCGCACCAAATTTTGAGAGCTTTGTTCTAACACCTTCTCAAGATTCAGTGTTGAAGGAAATCGGGCGAGTGAATAATTTGGCAAGGTTGAAATTTCTGAAAAGTACAACGCCAATGCTTGACGTTGCACTATCTAGATATTTGCAACCTGTCCCTATGGCTTTCAAAGGTGAGGCAGCAAACGCAGGCAATCCAATGAACACATCTTTTGCTGAATACAATCCGATTAGTTCTCAGGCGAAAATTCCGGTAATGACACTTGGGGACAAACCACTATACATTGGCTCTGATGAACCTATCGAAGTCCAGTTTTACATGCTTGGTGCAACTTCAGTTGGTGCAGCTTTACAAGATCATTACTTCATGACAGATATTTTTTGTTATGAGTATATCGAAGAAGTTGCGGTAGCAGTTAAAACAACGGCGTAATTTTGGAAGAGCTAGGTTCTAAAATTAATCAAATAGCAGGTCAAAGGTCATACTATGACCTGCTTATTGCTGAAGAAAATCCGAATACAATTGACGCAAATGTTAACGAATTTTTGGCAATCGAATTGAAAAATCCGACAGCCGATAATGATTTTTTAGTTTTGGGTTTGCAGTTACGTTTTCAAGGTGGTTTAGAAAATTGTGTGCTAGCAATCAGGGATAACAATTCTAAAGAGATAATTAACGGGAAACTTTCCTTTGCACAAATTGGAAACAAATTTTCTGCTGATGTTGTCCGTGATGAATTGCCAATACAATTTGTTCTTAAGGGAAACAAAAAACTATTTGTAATAGTCTCTACAAAAAACATAGCAATTCAAAAAGGGGATATTAACGTATGTCTCTTTGGTAGATTGATATAATGAACTGCTCTCAGAAAGTTTTTTACTCTTGTGAAAATTTACTGGGAGCGAAAAGTTCCGACATTTTAGAAGATGCGGAGCTTGCTCGATCACCAAAAACGCTTGATATAAATTTAATCGGGAAATCAAAATTCAGTATTGCTTGTATTCCGCTATCTGACCGGACACGACAAATTAAATCCGTATCGGTTACATTGAGCGAAAACTATTCAACGACTAAAAAACAAATTACTCCAATTTCTCAAATATTGATTTTTGGAAGTGACACAAATTCAATTAATTTTTTAAACGAATTTTCTTCTGATACAATAGCAGATTCAGATTTGCGATTTAATAATATTGTAGTTACAAGTTCAAATATTGACACGCTAAAATTAAAAGCCGGCAATGTAACAAATAGCCCGCAAAATATTTTTAGTTCAAAATCTCTTTAT
>JANMFB010000184.1:0-13716 GCA_031377605.1 Ferruginibacter sp. | reverse complement strand
CCTTGCAATGTTATTTGTTTGTTATCTAAACCTAAGCTATCTGTAATTTGACTTAACATTTCGCAAGCAACTATTTTATTCGTTTCTATTATTAAATTCCTTTTACGCAACTCGTAGTTTACCTCGGTGGTATCATAGCCGTCTATCAAGCATTGAAAAAGTTCTATGATATGCCTGGTATGACCACCGATGGAACTTCCATTTAGCAAAGAAGATTTTTGGCAAAATTGCTCATTGCTGAGCGTACTCAATGTTTCCGACAATTGTAATAATACAGGCTTAATACTATTTTTTAAATGCATGTGCTATTTTTTTGCTTTTATATCTAGTACTACTTTTAATTTATCACTTAAGGACATACTGTTTCCTCCTACACCAAAATCTCTACGATTTAATTCAAATTCACCATTGAATTTAAAACCAGTTTCGTGGGGTGTTGCGCTAAACCCAAATTGAATTGATTTTGTAATTCCCTTAATAGTGAGATTTCCCATTACAAAAAAGCGACCTACTGCAGAACTTTCTGTAATTTTTGTACTCACAAAACTGATAAGGGGGAATTTCTCTACATCAAAATATTCTTCTTTACGCAAGTGTTTATCTCTAGCGCCATTATCAGTATTAATTGTTTTGGATTCTATTGAAACATCCATTTTGCTATTGGCCAACAATTTTGGACTAAACACGATGGTTCCTTTTAAACCAGTAAAATCGCCGCCTGTTTTTATACCAAAGTTTTTAATTACAAAACGTACTTTACTACCATCGTCTGTTAAGGTGTAGGTTTGCGCAAAAGCCGTGTTTGCCAATAATAAAAAAAGGGAAGTTGCTTTTAGAAATTTCATAATTGTATTTTAGATTAAAATTGATAAGTAGTGCCCAGAGATAGTTGACCAGATTTATTTCTGAATCGGTCATTTTTTTCGCCTGTTGGGGTTGTTTGCACTTTGGTATCTGTTGTATATTCTGTAAACAAAAATTGAAAACCCAGTTTTGCACTCCATTTTTTATTGATATTGTACTGGCCAAAAAATTCGCTGTTCAACGATCCTCTATCATTATCACTTATCAATAATATATTAAATCCCGTGGGCTTTGCATTTGCAGCTGCTACTGCACCTCCATTGCCAAGATATGTGGTGGGTTGTTTTCCGCCAAATGAAAATCCGATAGCATCAATATCAAAACCCACACTAAATTTGTCATTTATCTTGTACCCAAAGTTTACGGTTATGTTCAATGCATTTACCTGCGATTTGTTAATATATAAGGAATCTATATTTGGTATAATTTGTTCTGCAAAAAATACGCTTGGTCCCGTTTTTCCACTGGTAAGTTTTGCTGGGGCTGTAATGTAGTAGTTCTTTCTTCCAAAATTATTGGTAAGCCTAACACCCGAACCCATCTGCCATTGTTTATGCTTACCAAAGTTCCATAAATAACGATAATTTAATGATGTTGTAAACTGGTTTTCGCCAAAAGCTGTTGTAAAGGAAGCGGATTGTTCTTTTGGTTTTCTAGTTTGCGCATTGGCATTTATTAATATGCTCATAAATAGTACACATAGTGGTATTATCTTTTTTATCATCACTGCTTTTATTAAATTGAGTTAAACGATTTGGTTTCTAGAGCATTTACAAAAATTTTCCTTTAAAAGTTTTGGCGGTAAAAAAAAAGATTGAGGCAATTTTTACCTACAATAACGGGATACCATTTTTTTTCCAAACAAAGTCATGGTTTGGAAACATGTATAGTTTTCAGGTAGTAGCTAATACCTGAAAATGCTGTTTGTAGATGCTGTTGATGATACAAACGGATGGCTACAGGTTGCTAGTGCATAAAGATTTAAAATTAGATAATTATCACTTTTACGAGTATTGCAATGCTGTTTCCAAAAAATGGGACGATTTTTAAAAATATAAAAATAAATACTTTATAAAACTTTTGAATATAAAGACTTGCATATTTTATTTGCTATTTTAATTTATTCTTAACAGGCCTTAACAGTTCATAAACATGCTAGTTTCTACATTTGCAAACGAAATATAAAAATATTTTATCATTTAAATAAATTATTATAGACACAATACAAACTTTAAAAATTCGTTTTAATCATTCTAATCCAATCCCCTATGAAAAAGTTTAGCCTAAAGAATGCGTATATTTTTTTTACTGCACTTCTAACATTTATGGTTCTTATCCCTGTAGCTTTTGCCCATAACAAATTATATAGTTCTAGCAAATACATTGAACCTATTCCTTTGTCAGTAAATCCCGATACTAGTAATAGCTTATTTACAACAATTAGTACTAAAATGTATGATAGCCTAAAGCTAAATATGTATGGATTGTCTGAACATGCTTTTCAATATGCTGTAAAAGGTTTTGAGTATTTAAAGGAAAAAGGTAAGATAGCCAATGATCATATTATTTCAATTGTCGATTTTTCAAGGCCATCTTCAGAAAAAAGATTATTTGTTTTAGACCTTAAAAATTATAAAATCTTGTTTAATACTTATGTAGCACATGGGCAGGGCAGCGGGCAAGCAATGGCTACTAGTTTTTCCAATATTCCAGAGAGCTTTAAAAGTAGCTTAGGATTTTATAGAACATTGGGAACTTATATAGGTAAAAATGGCTTTTCACTAAAATTAGAAGGACTTGAATATGGCATCAACGATAAGGCAAATGAAAGAGCTATTGTGATGCACGGTGCACCTTATGTGTGTGAAAACATAATTGAAAATCAAGGCTTTCTTGGAAGAAGTTGGGGATGCCCAGCTGTGCCAGAAAAATTGAGTAAGCCTATTATTGAAAAAATAAAAGACGGTAGTTGTTTGTTTTTGTACAGTGAGAATGTCAAATACTTACACACTTCAAGAATACTCAATGCTTAATTTTTAAAAAAAATTGTGTAAATAATTAAACTTTGTATAGTTTTATTGGTCGTTTAAAATTAATAATTACTATGCTAAGAATTGCTGCACTCTTGTTTCTCCTATTTTCTTGTAATGGAGTTATTGCACAAATTTCGAATTCGCCGGATTCATTAACGATTAAATCGTTAGCTGATTTAGATGCTTTATTAGCAGACGTAGATAGTGCTGATACTCCAAAAAGTTATATCGATATATCTATAGGCCTAGGTAATAAAGAATTTAGCCAAAGAAATAATGCTGTAAATGCAGGTCAGAATAATATTACTCAATTGTATTATACGCCTTCGTTATCATATTTTCATAAAAGCGGTTTTGGACTTTCCGTTATCCCTTACCTAACCAACCTTAATGGAAATTTTAAATTGTATCAAACTGCACTTAACCCATCTTACAGTTACGCTAATAAAAGCATCGTTACATCTCTTAGTTATACACACTATTTTGCAGATAATAAATCCTATTATACCAATTCTACATTTCAAAATGAATTATACGCTTTTTTAAGGTATAAAAAATGGTATCTCGAGCCATCTTTGTCTTTGGGTTTTTCATCTGGAAAGTATAATCAAATAAACCTTGACAGCATAAGGATATTTGGACAAAACAGACTTATTAAAGACAGTACAAAAAATACTATTAAAGATTTTACGGTAGCATTTGGGGTTGAGCATAGTTTTGAATTTAGTAAGTTTCTTACAAAGAATGATAATATAACCCTTACACCACAATTAATTCTCACAGGAGGAACTGAACGTTATTCAACAACTCATGTAAATCAAATATATGCAAGGCTTGCTAACAGACCTAACAGTAAAATAAGGTCATTGTCTAGCACAGAAAATGCTCCTTTTGCAATACAATCATTAGCGTTTTCCTTTACTGCTTTTTATGAGATAGGTAATTTTTATCTTTCGCCCAATGTATATTCCGATTATTATTTACCATCAACAACGGAAAAAAGACTGAATACTGTTTTCTCTTTTACTTTTGGTTATACGTTTTAAAAGTCAGTACAATTAAAAACTATATTCATTTTCTTATCTTCGTAAAAATCACATTTAATGAACGTACGTAAAATTTTGGCTGGCACAGGTGTTGCCATTATAACTCCCTTTGCAAATGACCTTTCGGTAGATTATGCTGCTCTTGGTAAATTGATAGACCACATTATATCTAATGGCGTAAATTATATAGTAACACTTGGTACAACTGGTGAAACACCGGTGCTTTCTTCAGAAGAAAAAAAAGCAATCATTAATTTTTCGCAAAAGCATATTGCCGATAGAGTACCAATGGTTATAGGCCTTGGCGGTAACGATACTTCATCACTTATAAATGATTTTAAAACTTATCCGCTAGAAGGTGCTGTGGCAGTACTAAGTGCAAGTCCATATTACAACAAACCATCGCAGGAAGGTATTTTTGAACACTATAAAGCATTGTCAGCAGTTTCTCCCAAACCAATTATTTTGTATAATGTACCAGGTCGTACAGGAAGAAATATGAATGTAAATACTACGCTTCGATTAGCCGAAATAGATAATATTGTTGGTATAAAAGAAGCCGCTAATGATATACAACAAGCCATACAATTATTAAAAAATAGATCTGAAAACTTTTTGGTAACAAGTGGCGATGATGATTTGGTCTTGCCAGAAATGGCTTGTGGTATGGATGGTGTAATAAGCGTCGCAGCAAATGCTTTCCCCAAAGCATTTAGCACAATGGTTAATAGTTGCATAGCAAATGATTTTCCTGCTGCGGTAAAAATCAACAATAGAATGTTAGAAGTATATCGATTATTGTTTGCAGAAAATAATCCTTGTGGGGTGAAAGCTTTTTTGGCTGAAATGGGTATTATAGGAAACTATCTTCGCTTACCTAATGTGCCGTTGGGTGAAAGTTTACATGGAGAAATGAAGAAGTTTTTACAAGAAAATAGTGATTTGTGAAATCCTTGTTTATTTTCATATTAGCATTTTTCATACAACTAAAAAGTATTGCTCAATATGACGATAAATTTTTAATAGAAAATTATCAATGGAAAAGCGAGGGTGAAACGCTTAAATCTGCTGTAAAAATTTATGCTATACCCGAAATTACAAAACGAAATGTTAAGATTCCTATTCTATATTTTATTGAAAAGAATAGCGATAGTGCGGAAGCAAATAAGTTTTTAAATAATATTTCAACTCAATTTGAAGATTCCATATTACCTTTTATTTTTGTCAAAATATCTTTCGATTTAGATAGTTTTGAGTTAAAAAATTGTTCAACTACCTCAACTATTGAATTTATGCAGTTTGCTACATTTTCAGAAATTGCACCTTATATTGAAAAAAAATATTCAAAAAATATAGATGAAAGAAGGGTATTTGTTTCAGGTATAAACGATGGAGCATTGGCGGCTTTATATTGCTGCCTCACTAATCCAAGGAAAATAAATAATACTGGTTTATTTTTCTCTAATTACAATTCACCAGAAAAAGTTACTGGGATAATTAATTTCTTCGCCACTGTTTCTCTTGCCGGTAAAATTTTTATGTATGTTTCGGGTAAAGATGACCAATATCTTAAAATGGACTCGTTCGCTGACAATTTAGCTAAATCAGCAGGGACTATGTTATATAAAATTGATGGTATACTAGCTTCCGATAATGTAAATTTATTTAGTGAATTTTATAGGTGGCTTAATTCAAAAGGAAATAACTACATTATAAGAACGAACGATATTCAAGAGTAAATTTTGGCTAGTTATCAGGAATTATCTTTCGAAGAGAATGAAAATCTTTTTTAAAAGTAAAACATTTTTCATTTTTTCGGTATACATCATATTTTAAAGCAAGCACCTTCCAAAGCCAATTCCGTTTCTTCAAAAACTTCTTTTGTCTCACTAAGAAATTCATCTAGAAATTCGTATTTAGAAGAAAAGTGACCAATTAGTAATTTTTCAGCACCACATAGCTTAGCAATTTTACCTGCTTGTGTAGTTGTGCTGTGAAACCTTACTGCTGCTCGTTCTTCGAGATCTTTTAAGTAAGTTGCTTCGTGGTAAATAACCTGAGCTCCCTTTATTTTAGGAACAATTGTTTCATCATAAATAGTATCAGCACAATATGCATAGCAGCGTGCTGAAATGTTTGCTTCTGTTACACTTTCGTTAGCTATTATTGTTCCTTTCTTGGTTGTATAATCTTTCCCTTTTTGTAATTCACCATAATATGCTTCGGGTATTTCGTATGCCTTTACTTTATCTAAAAGAATACTTCTCGGGTTTTTCTTTTCGGTAAACTTAAAACCCCAGCAAGTTATTCTATGGTTTACTTTAAATGCATAAACAGTAATCTTATTATCATTTACTATTTCACCTTCTTTTATTATTTCATGAAAATATAATTTGAAAGGGAGTATGCTATTTGCTGCTTCCAAATGCAAGTCAATAATTTTTTTGAGAGGAGCAGGAGCGTAAATATGTAAGTCATTAGTTCTACCCATAAGACCCATACTTGATATAAGACCTATTAAACCAAAATAATGATCGCCATGTAAATGAGAGATAAAAATGCGGTTTATTTTACTTCGCTTAATTTTATACTTGGTTAATTGTAATTGTGTTCCTTCTCCACAATCTATCAAATAATTCTCATCATTTGTTTGTAAAACTTGCGCAGTGGGGTTCCTGCCAAAAGCAGGAATAGCAGAATTATTGCCGAGAATAGTAAGGGTTAACAAATGATTGTTTTTATTTTTAAGAGTGTTTTTTAATTAAAAGTGCTGCTTAATCAGCAAAATAAATATGGTTAGATAAATGATATAGCAGAATTTTAAATACAAAAATCTTTGAAATAATTTACTTAAGAACAGCTTCAAAATTTCAAAAACTATTCTGCTTGCTTAGACGAATCAAGAGGGTTTTCAAAATCTCTCATCAATTCTCTTTCTATCTCTTCCATTTGTACAATATCCCATGCTTCGCTCTCTGTAGGCGTAATGTTCATTACCTCCATCAATTCTTCTTGCTCAAACATAGCTTCTACAGCGGGTTTCATTTCGCATATAACAAACGAGCAATCATTTTCGTAAAATTGTTGTTGAACATTCGCAAGTTTATTTGCTGCTTCAGGAGCAATTTCTTCTACCTCATTTAATTTTATTATGAGATGTGGAATTTCTTTTGTGGCAAATTCGGTAAGTTTTTCTATATCTGCTGTCATATTAGCAGAAATAATGGCCACTTGCGGCGTAATTACTATGAATTTTTCTTTGGTATCCGTTTTGACATTCATAAATTATAAAATATAGTTCTAAGATATATAATTCAAGCCTATTTGCAGAAATGTATTAAAAATTATTGTACACATTTCAACATTTATCATTTTTTTATAAACTAAGAGCCCCTTTTTTTCGTTAACATTGTATAAGTAAAAACCACACAGAATGGATAATAATTTCAGCACACAAGTAAAAGAGATAATTTCTTATAGTAGAGAAGAAGCGTTAAGACTCGGAAACGATTTTATCGGAACCGAACATTTAGTGCTTGGTCTTATAAGAGATGGTGAAAATACAGCAGTAAAAATTCTTAAGTCACTCAATATAGATATGTATGAGCTACGCAAAGAAATTGAACTAGCGGTAAAAGATAAGACAGGGAAAAATATTGCAAATATCAATTCATTGCCATTAACCAAGCAAGCAGAGAAAGTAATTCGAATTACGGTATTAGAAGCTAAAGCTGTTAAAAGTGCCAATGTAGAGAGTGAGCATTTAATGCTGTCCATATTAAAAAATAAAGAAAATATAGCCACTCAAATTATGAACCAATTTGAGGTTGATTATGACTTGTTTAAAACAGAACTTGGTTTTGTTTCTAACGACTTACCACGTGCCGAGTTTAATGATGAAGATGATTTTGATGATGAGAGTAAAAAATTTGGTGCTCAAAAATCTGCAAAACCGGGTGCAGCGAATTTGCCAAAAACTAAAACACCTGTACTCGATAATTTTGGAAGAGATATTACCCGTATGGCAGAGAACGGTCAACTAGACCCCATTGTAGGAAGAGAGACGGAAATAGAAAGAGTATCACAAATACTAAGCAGAAGAAAAAAGAATAATCCAATTTTAATAGGTGAGCCAGGGGTTGGAAAAACTGCTATTGTAGAAGGACTAGCATTGCGCATTGTACAAAGAAAAGTAAGCAGGGTTTTATTTGATAAAAGAGTAGTAAGTCTTGATCTTGCTGCATTGGTAGCAGGTACAAAATACCGTGGCCAGTTTGAAGAGCGCATGAAAGCTATCATGAACGAGTTAGAAAAAAACAGAGATGTAATTTTATTTATTGATGAAATACATACCATCGTAGGTGCAGGAGGTGCGAGTGGTTCGCTCGATGCTTCTAATATTGTAAAACCCGCTTTGGCTAGAGGTGAATTACAGTGCATTGGAGCGTCTACGCTAGATGAATACAGACAACATATAGAAAAAGATGGTGCATTGGATCGTCGTTTTCAGAAAGTATTGGTAGAGCAACCAAGTGTAGAGGAAGCAATCGAAATATTAACTAATATAAAAAGCAAATACGAAGATTACCACAATGTAACTTACAGCAAAGAAGCTATTGAAGCTTGTGTAAAATTGAGTGATCGGTATATGACAGATCGATTATTGCCTGATAAAGCAATTGATGTATTGGATGAAGTAGGTGCAAGAAAGCACATTAAAAATATAAACGTTCCCGAAACGATTATAGAGCTAGAGAAAAAAATTGAGGATATCAAACTTGAAAAAAATAAGGTTGTTAAAAGCCAAAAATTTGAAGAAGCTGCTTCATTAAGAGATACAGAGAAGCGATTACAAGATGAATTAGAAAAAGCAAAATTAGATTGGGAAGAAGAGAGTAAGAATAAACGTTTCCCTATTGAAGAAGAAGACATTGCTGAAGTAATACACATGATGACAGGTATTCCTGTGAAACGAATGGTACAAGCAGAAACCGATAAACTTCGCAAAATGGGCGACGATTTGAAAGGTGCTGTTGTAGGGCAAGCAAATGCAATAAGTAAAGTGGTAAAAGCTATTCAACGAAATAGAGTAGGGCTTAAAGATCCTAAAAAACCAATAGGTACTTTTATTTTTCTTGGACCTACGGGTGTTGGTAAAACTGAACTTGCACGTACACTTGCACGCCAAATGTTTGATAGTGAAGATGCACTTATCAGAATTGATATGAGTGAGTACATGGAGAAATTTACTGTAAGTCGTTTGATAGGAGCCCCTCCAGGATATGTAGGTTACGAAGAAGGTGGTCAGCTTACTGAACGTGTTCGTCGTAAACCCTATAGTGTTATTCTATTAGATGAAATAGAAAAAGCTCATCCAGATATTTACAATATATTGTTGCAAGTGTTGGATGATGGAATGCTAACAGATGGCCTTGGAAGAAAAGTAGATTTTAAGAATACGATGATTATCATGACATCTAACATTGGTGCACGGCAGTTAAAAGATTTTGGTGAAGGTGTAGGTTTTGCAACTGCAAATAGAATGGAAAATTCCGATGAGAATAATAAAGCTGTAATTGAAAAGGCTTTGAAGCGTACATTTAGTCCTGAGTTTTTAAATAGGATAGATGATGTTGTTATTTTTAACTCACTTACAAAAGAAGATATTTTTGAAATTATCGATATATTGATGAAAGGAGTTACAAAACGTTTGAGTAGTCTTGGTTTTACGATGGAATTATCTGAAGAGGCAAAGGCATTTGTGGCCGATAAAGGTTATGACAGCCAGTTTGGTGCAAGACCATTGCATAGGGCCATTCAAAAATATTTAGAAGACCCATTAGCTGAGCAAATTTTAAATATGAATGTGCAAGCAGGGGATACTTTAATAGCTACATTAGATGTAGAAAATCAGAAAGTTATTTTTACAACAAAAGATAAAGGAGAGCCAAAGAAGAAAGAAAAAACATCAGAGGCTTAAGATGAAGTTTGATTAGAGTAAAAAATGCGCAGAAATGAATCTGCGCATTTTTCATTTAAGCTATTCAATTTAAAAAATCAAAAATTCAATATCATTACATAGTCATCCATTACAAATCCATCCCCAATAACCAAAACTTCTTCTCTCAAAACACTAAAACCTTTCTTAAAATAAAAATCTTTAGCTGGGTTTTGCTTATTTACATTTAGTTCTAATTGTGTTGCCTCTAATAGATTAACTTCTGTGCAAACGTAAGCTAATAGAGCACTTCCCATACCTTTTCTATGCAATGAAGGCTTCACATATAATTTGTGTAAACGAAAAATGGTTGGTTCTTCATCAGATTTTTTTGAGTAGGAGGAAAATCCAATCGGCAAATCGTTTTCACATGCAATAATAAATTGGTGGCCTTTTTCTATCTGCGCTGTCAACGATGTTTCGCTATACATCATATCTAGCATGTAACTTATTTGTGCTGTCGTAATTATTTCTTTATAGCAAATTGGCCAAATAGCTTCTGCAAGATTTTTTATAATGCAAATATCTTCAATGTTGGCTTTTCTAATTTCCATTATTTTATAGTAAGCTTTATGTCTGGCGCATACATAGCATTGCCTTTTGCATCTTTTACAATAATATCAAAAAAGTGTAATTCTTCGCCAGGTTTTAATTGTTCTCTTACAGCATTTAGCCATAAGTTGGTCAAGGGTGTGGTTTTAAATAACGATGCTTTTACTGAGGATGTTTTAAATGTTTTCCCAGTAGCTTCATCTTCTGATGTTACTATTTTTCTATATAAAAATTGATATGAAGCAATAGTGTAAGCATTATTTTTTTCATCTATTATTTTTAATGGCATGCCTATAATTGAATCTGCCAATTGAGGGGCTAAAAAATCTCCATTTTTATAGCCACCAATTGTTGATGTAAATTTTATAGCTTTCAAGGTATTTGGTACTTGAGGCTTTGTGCGTTGTGCATTTACATTTATACATGTTATAAGCGTGAAACCCATTAAAATATATCTAAGTTTGCTCATGTAATATTTTATATTTATCCTCAAAGCTATAAAAGTAAATATGTTTTAGGTGAAATGTACTGTTAATATTTATTTTAAAATAGAGCAATTAATAAATTAATGTTTTTTAAGAAGAAAAACTTCAACCAACAAAGTAATTTGTGGGGTTACTCAGTTTTGTATCTCTATATGAAAAACCTTTGCATGAAACTTCCTACATTCCTTTTAAACTTTCCAATATAATTCCTATCTTCTCCTCCGCATCTACTTTTTTCTTTTGTTCCAATGCAAGTACTTCGGACTTTGCGTTTGCAACAAATTTTTCATTACCTAATTTTTTTTCTACACTTAGTAAAAATCCTTGCAAGTGTGCAAGCTCTTTTTCTAAATCTACTTTTTGTGATATTGTATTTAGCGGCTGCTCTGTTTCTATGTAAAATTTATCTTTTCCAATAACAGTAGTAATCGTACCGGCAACTGTATCACTTACATAATTTATTGCTAAACTATTTATTTGTTTTGCAAAAATGCTTTCAATGTTTTTGTAAATCTCCAATCCGTTTGTCTGTATGTAAACCTTTATTGTTTCTTTTGGTTTAATTACATTTTTATTGCGCACATCACGTAAGCCACTGATAATATTTTTCAGTAGAGCACCTTGCTCCAAAATTGCTTTATTTACAGTATTGTTATTTTTAGAAACTTTTACACACAAATCATCCTTTTTATCTTCCAATAAATGATAAATTTCCTCTGTAACGAATGGCATAAAAGGGTGCAAAACTTCCATCAATGCTGAAAAGAACGAAACCGTTTTTTCATATACATTTTTTTCAATTGGTTGTTCAAAACCAGGCTTTACCCACTCTAAATACCAACTACAAAAATCATCCCATATTAATGAATAAATAACTTTCAGGGCTTCACTTAATTTATATTGGTTCAACAATTCGTTTACTTCAACTTTTACTTCTGCAAGTCTATTTTCGAACCACAGCACAGGAAAGTTGAAAGTTGAAAGTTGATAGCCGTTTGTTTGGTTTCTATCATCCATCATCTTATTGCTATCAACTATGCGTCCTTCCCACATTTGAACCAACTTCAACGCATTCCACATCTTATTATTAAAATTCCTCCCTTGCTCCAAAGCATTTTCATCAAACAAAATATCATTACCAGCTGGCGATGCAATCATAATTCCAAACCTCACCGCATCTGCACCGTATTGTTCAATTAGTCCAAGTAAGTCAGGCGAATTACCTAGTTGCTTGCTCATTTTTCTACCTTGCTTATCTCTTACCATCCCTGTGAAATAAACATCTTTAAAAGGGATTTGTTGTTTTACATCAAAGCCCGCCATTACCATCCTTGCTACCCAAAAGAAAATTATATCTGAACCAGTAACCAACGTTGTTGTAGGATAATAATAACTTACTTCTGCATTATTTGGATTGCTTACACCTTTAAATACCTCCATTGGCCACAACCAAGATGAAAACCAAGTGTCTAAACAATCTTCGTCTTGAGTTAATTTCAAATTACTAGTTTCGGGTTGCGAGTTATGAAGTTCTTGCAAATTTTTTGCTACATATACATTTCCCTCCTCATCGTACCAAGCAGGTATTTGTTGCCCCCACCAAAGTTGGCGACTTATGCACCAGTCTTTTATATTTTCCATCCAAGCCGCATACAAGTTTTTAGTTTTTGCAGGATGAAATTGAATAGTATCATCTTCAACAGAGCTTATTACTTGAGGATTATTGTACACAAACTTTTTCATATCCATAAACCATTGTAGCGATAGTCTGCTTTCAATAATTGCACCTGTTCTTTCACTTGTTCCAACTTGCCCTTTATAATCTTCTGTTTTTTCCAACAAACCAATTTCTGAAATATCTAAGGAAATTTTTTTGCGCAATACAAAGCGATCCATGCCAGCATACCCAATAATAGTATCGTTAATAAGATCATCTTCCAACTCTTCCAATGTGAATTTTCCTTCAGCATCCAAAGTATTCAATGCCCTTAAGTTATGTTTTTTACCAAGTTCATTGTCATTTTTATCATGTGCTGGTGTTACTTTTAATGCACCAGTACCAAAATCTGCAGTTACATATTCGTCTCCAATAATGCTGATTTTTCTGTTTATAATTGGTACTAAAACTGATTTACCAATGAAGTTTTTATATCGTTCATCATCTGGATTTACACAAATAGCCACATCTCCCAAAATTGTTTCTGGTCGTGTAGTTGCAACAGTTATACCACCAATTGTACCATCCGCAAAAGGATAGTGCACATAATATAATTTTGAATCTACATCTTTAAAAATAACTTCCTCATCGCTCAATGCAGTCTTGCTCGCAGGGTCCCAATTTACCATGCGCAATCCTCTATAAATAATTCCTTCTTTGTGTAAGCGTACAAAAGTTTCAATCACTGCTTTATAATAATCCGCATCCATCGTAAATGAAGTGCGATCCCAATCCAAGCTGCAACCTATTTTTTTCAATTGCTGTAAGATAATGCCACCATATTTTTCCTTCCACTCCCAAGCATATTTCAAAAACTCTTCTCTTGATAATGATGATTTTGTAATTCCTCTTTCTCTAAGCATTCCTACCACTTTTGCTTCTGTAGCAATAGAAGCATGATCTGTACCCGGCACCCAGCAAGCATTTTTTCCTTGCATACGTGCACGACGTATCAAAATGTCTTGGATAGTGTTGTTCAAACAATGACCCATGTGTAGCACACCGGTTACGTTTGGTGGTG
>JANMFB010000112.1:0-11744 GCA_031377605.1 Ferruginibacter sp. | reverse complement strand
GCTCATGGTATCGCCTTGGTGGCCGTGTGTGAAAAATATCTTTAATTCACTCGTACTGATTTTTATTTTTAAAACAATGCCTTCATATACTTTTAGCGGCATAGTAAAATAATTGCGAAGCAATAAAAACACATCTGCAATATTTTTCCAAATAAGATCGTGGTTGCCAAATGTTTTGTGAAATCTATCTGGATGAAATGCAGCTTCTTTCTCTAGTACATTTTTGTACGTAGGTAAAACTTTATCGGAAGTAAATTTCCACAACTCCTCGCTATCGCCAAGGTTTATAAAATTAAATTGGTTTTGGTTGTAGTATTCCAATGCTCCAATATAGTTGGCTTCATTGCTCGCAAAGTCGTCTGCGCTGCTTCTGTCGCCTTTGTGTTGGTCGCTAAAAACAATATACTTTGCAGCAAGCAAGTCCGAAGTAAGTACTTTTACTTTACTATCTTTATCTTTTTTGGAACGAGCGTATAAACTTGACAGCGATTTAAAAACCTTTTCTTTTTTAGGTGCTGCAGAAAAATTATTTGCAAGCCACAAAATTGGTTTGTGTAATAGAAACCGAAGCAGATTTTTCATTATGCTGCTTTTGGTTTTTGTATAAAATATTTTCCTACAATGGGAAGTTTTGCAAACTCTTTATGTTCTACAATAGTTAGGAAACGGCAGTAAAGCGCCGTAAGTACTGTTGCCAATATCAAACTGAAATATTTATTGGCATATAGGGCTGTTAGTCCTTTATGAATAAAAAATATTGTAACAACTATCACCATATAAGCCAATAGTTTTTTCCAAGCATAAGGAATGCGATAATTTTTTTGTCCCCAAACGTAGGAGATAACCATCATGCTGCCATAAGTAAAAAAAGTAGCCCAGGCACAAGCCATGTAGCTATAATACGGAATAAAAACAGCGTTTATTGCCAGTGTAATAATGGCACCAGCAATTGTTATCCATGCGCCATACATTGTTTTATTTGTAAGCTTGTACCAAATAGAAAGATTGTAATAAATACCTAAAAACATATTTGCCAAAAGTAAAATTGGCACTACTTTTAATCCTGCCCACAGTTCTTCATTACGAATAAAGTGTTTCCAAATATCTAAGTATAATGCCACTACCAAAAACATTACCGTAATGGTAATTACAAAAAACTTCATTACACGAGCGTATGTTTTTTGAGGGTTTGTTCCATCTGCTTGTTTAAAGAAAAATGGTTCTGCACCCATACGAAATGCTTGAATAAAAAGTGTTATTAAAATAGATAATTTATAACAAGCACTATAGATACCAACTTCATTTTTTGCGGCTTCTACTGTAGCTACAGGAGCCCACCATCCAAGCATAATTCTATCAAAAGTTTCGTTTATCATGCCGCCAAAACCTGCTACCAGTAAAGGTAAAGAGTATAGTAGCATTTGTTTCCACAATACTTTATTGAAAGTAAAATTTAAAGAAAGTAATTCTTTGAAAAGTAGTAAAAGCGTAACTGTAGAGGCAATCATATTTGCAATAATTACATAGCCTACACCATAGTCATTTTTGTACCAAGTAGAAATCCATCCGGTAGGGTTTGCTACAATAATTTTTGGACAGATACTTATAAAAAAATAAGTAAGAAACATTGTTAGAAAAATATTTGCAATTCTAATAAAAGCAAATTTCTTTGGCTTGCCATCAAGTCTAAGTTTAGCAAATGGCAATGTTGCTAAAGTATCCATTGCTATGATTATAATACTGAATTTTAAAAACTCTGGATGATCACCAAGCTTTAAAAAATTTGACAAAGCGCCATTCCCTAAAAATAAAACAGCACTAAGTATTATTGTAGAAACGAAAATAGAAATACTTGCTGTACTGTATATATCTTTTTTGTTTTCTTCCTTTTGAGAGAAACGAAAGAAAGCAGTTTCTAAACCATAAGTAAAAATCACATTGAGAAATGGAATGGCAGCGTATACAAGACTCATTTCGCCATAGCCAGCACCAGTAAGCTTTGCAGTTAAATAGGGTGTGAGTAGATAGTTTAAAAAACGAGCAGCTATTGAGCTTCCGCCATACCATAAAGTGTCTCCCGCTAATTTTTTGATGCTGCTCAATGAATAAATTTTTTCAAATGTAATGAATTGTAGGTATTCGCCTGTGGCGAATACTTGATCCGATTAGCCATAAGCGAATTTTGGTAGAGCTGATTCGCCTGCGGCAAATTTAATTGAATTCGCTTGAGGCAAATTTAATTGTATTCGCCACAGGCGAATACCTACATGGCGAAACGTTTGTTCTTTGTAAAACTTGTATCTGTTAATGTGTATAGAAATAATGCCAATTGTTTCTTCTCTTTTTCTGTCATGATTATTTTCTTCTTAAGTAATGGATCTAAGTTTACCAAGTTTGTATCTAAATTTCGATAATGATCTATCACTTTTTCTACATCGCCAAATCTGCCATCGTGCATGTAAGGCAAGGATAGACCTATGTTGCGCAATGTAGGAACTTTAAATTTGAGTGAATCTTTTTTATCTAGGGTTATTTTTTGCCTTCCAATATCATTAAAACGATTTAGCGAAATGCCATTGTTTCTAAAACTATTGTCTGTGAACAACGGTTCTATGTGGCAGGTATTACAATTTGCTTTAAAAATTTCGTAGCCTTTTTGTTCAGGAACAATAAAAGCAGCTTCGCCTCTTTTTACTTTATCATATTTGCTATTTGCACTTACTAGGCTGCCAGTATATTGTGCAAAAGCTTTAAGCATGCGTTGGGTGGTTATATTTGCATCACCAAAAGCCGATTTAAACATGGATCTATAATTTTCATCGGCCTTTATTTTTGCCAAAACAGCATCTAAGGTCTCTCCCATTTCATTTGGCATAGTAATAGGAGATAATGGTTGTACTTCTAAATGGTTTATGCCACCATCCCAATGCATATTGTCCATCCATGCAAGGTTTACCAATACGGGAGCGTTTCTATTTGTAAAACTATTGTTCACGCCATGGCTTAAATCGTGGTCATAGGTAGAAAACGAAGCAAACTGTTGGTGACAACTCTCACAACTTACTTCTCCATCTTTGCTTAGCCTTGTATCATAAAACAATTTTTTGCCCAGTTGAAAACCTTCCTCTGTAAGTTTATTGTTTGCAAATATATTTTTTGTTGGTACGGGAAAACCTTTTGGAATAATAAATGGCAATGGCTTAGGGGTATAATTCTTTTTACTCGCACTTATAAGAAATAAAGCAAGACCTATAAAAATAAAAAAAGATAATACAACCTTAATCATATTTTTTTATCAAGAACATTTTTAAAAAATTATCTGCTGCGTCGCTTGCCATTTGTCCTACACTAGCAATTACGGGCTTTTCTGCAATGTGTATTTCATTTGTAGCTTTCCAGTATTTGTCTAAATCCATTTGAATTATAAGCGTTTTATTTTTTACAAAGTAATTCGTTGGTATTTCCAAATACAGCTTTCGCATTGTTTTATATGGAGCTTTGTAGCCACCAATATGCTGCTCTATTCTTTGTTTGTCTGCAGTAGATGATGTTGATGTGCCTTCTAACTTAAAATTTATATAACCACTATTCCAAGTCCAAAATAGTTCATTTAATGGATCCAATACACCTGTTTGAGCACCGCTGCAATTCAGTAAACTATCTATACCAATTTGAAATTGGATACCAATGATTTTGCTTTTGGGAGCAGTAATGCTTATGGAGTCATTTTTGCTAGCATCTATCAAGTAAACATTTTTACTTTTATTAGTATAAAGGGCTACAAAATTTATATTACTTATATAATATTTTAGTTTGCTGATGTTATATTGCTCATTAAAAATATTTGTAAAAACTGTTTCGTCCATTGCAATTTTTTTTCCGTTGGCAGTATTTTCAAATTTTATATAAACTTGTTTTTGGCAATAAATTATTTGTGTTGAACAAATAAAAATGAGTAAAAAGCAAACTCTAATCATGACCTGTAATTTTCTTTCTCCCTTGTTTAATTTCGCCGGCTTTCTTTTTTGTCTCTAGCCTTTTTGCAATAACAGCTTTGGGCACTTTAGTAGGTTTTCTCTTTGGTTTTACGATTAATGCTTTTTCTACTAGTGCTCGCATTTTTTCCAATACATTGGCTTTATTGGTAAGCTGTGTTCTTGCAGTTTGGCTTTTTACCAATAGGAAACCTTCGCTATTTATTTTATTGGTAAGTTTTTGTAGTATCAATTCTTTCTCAATAGCATCAAAATATGGACTTTCTGCTACATTCCAGTAACCTTCTACCATTGTCTCCACCTTGTTTACATTTTGTCCGCCTTTTCCCCCGCTGCGGGCTGTTTGGTATTTTATTTCTTTGCTAAAATCAGGTAACATGGCATAAAATTACTCAATATTGTTACAAAATTTTAACTAAGGCATTATTTATGTGGTTAATATTTCGATAATAAAAAAAAAACAAGCATTTTTGCATCAAACCTAAGCGTTTCATGTTGAACAATATTTATCAATCACTTGTAGAAAGAAAGCAAAAAGGAAAAAAATCATTTGCTGTGCTTATAGACCCCGATAAGGTGAATGATGAAAGCGTGGAAGAACTTATACAACTTTCGTTGGATGCAAAAGTGGATTACTTTTTTGTAGGCGGAAGTTTGGTTATTTCGAGCTATTTGGATGAATGCGTACAACTCATAAAAAGTAAATGCGATATTCCAGTTATTTTATTTCCTGGTAGCCCATCGCAAGTAAGTAAATATGCTGATGCACTTTTATACTTAAGTTTAATTAGTGGTCGTAATCCTGAATTACTCATAGGGCAACACGTAGTTTCAGCTCCTATTGTAAAAAAGAGTGGTTTAGAAATAATGCCAACAGGATATATGGTTATTGATGGTGGGGCTCCTACAACCGTTTCTTACATTAGTAATGCATCTCCATTGCCGGCAGATAAAAACGAAATAGCTATGTGCACCGCTATGGCTGGCGAAATGCTAGGCATGAAACTAATATACATGGATGCAGGAAGTGGCGCAAAGAAAGCTATTTCAGAATCAATGATACAAAAAGTTGCTAGCTGTATAGATGTTCCACTTATAATAGGTGGAGGCATTACAACTCCCGAAAAAGCATACCTAAATTGCAAAGCAGGTGCTGATGTTATTGTTGTGGGAAATGCAATAGAAAAAGATGCCAATCTTATAAAAGAAATTGCAGCTGCCGTTCATAGTGTGCTGATGAGTGTTTAGTTTCACCAACTTACATGAAATATACTTTTGCCTTCAATAAAATTATTTATAAAATTATCTTTAAAATTCTTTTGCAGATTATTAATCCTATTCAATTGATCCGTAGCTAAATATTTGTAAGCTTTTTCTATATCTTGTAGCTGAAAATATATCGTGTCGTTTGTAAATTCTTTATAAAATTGTTTATTTATCCCTCCACTTTGATATCCTAACGATTTGAAGTATATAAACTTTTCATTGTCATCGAACTCACTTAAGCAAATTAGATTTTTAAATTTATTGGTATAAACGAAAGTCGTATTTAGCTTTTTTACGGAAATTGATTTTAGATACTCGTTGGTATCTTTTAAACAAGGAACGAAGTGGTTTAAGGCTAATCCCATTAATTTTTGTTTGGTGAATGATGTATCTTTTTTAGATGCATCAAGCTTAATTATTTATTGGTTATAAAATATTTTCTTTCGTAAAAGTGTTGGACTTTACATTTATTCTTTTGGAAAAGTGTTTTAAATGACATTTACTCGTACGAGAAAGTGTAAAACCTACATTTATTCCCCAAAACTTAGTTCTCTTATTTACATCTTCACTCTCTCAATCCTACTCGGTGTATCCTTCCCACTAATAATACTTTTACTGCTAAGTGCAATTGCTTTTATAACCTCTGTCATATTCTCCAAATTGAGTGTGCTTATTTCGTCAGATAGTTTGTGGTAATTTTTTTCATCATCCATTTTAGATGTGCTTATGGTATGTGCAGGTACACCGAGCGCAGCAAGGGTTGCATTATCACTTCTGTAAAATAGATTTTCTTTTGGATAAGGGTCTGGTTCAAATTGAAATACAGTTCCTTCTAAATTTTTCTGAAGTATTTTACCAAAATCCGATTTGTCGAAGCCGGTAATATATGCGCTGTTTTTGCCCCATTTACTTTCTGTACCTATCATTTCTAAATTGAACATGGCTACTATTTTATCAGCATCTACATTTCTAGAAAAATAGCCTGAACCATAGCCACCAATTTCTTCAGCAGTAAAAGCTACAAATACTAAAGTGCGCACATTGTTCTTTTGTTTTGCAAAATGGTTTGCAAGCATCATCACTGCGGTTGTACCTGCAGCATCGTCGTTTGCGCCATTATAAACAGAATCGCCTGTAGCATTTGGTTTAGCTGTGCCCAGGTGATCATAATGTCCTGAGAAAACAACCATTTCTGCTTTCTTACTTTTACCAGGTAAAATGCCAACAACATTTGTAAATGTGGTTTCGGTAATCTTATGTTGTATTTCTAGATTGTAATTCTTAGCATCATCAGCTAAAACAAAAATTACTGAATAATTTATGCTTGTTCCGTCTCTTTTAAAACGTTTTAATTTATTAAAATCGGGCTTAAAAAACTTATCTACAAATACTATCTGATTTTCCTTTTTCTTGAGGATCTCTTCTGCAGTAGAAAATAAATTATCATCCTTTTTTATATAGCTCTTTTTAAAATTTGAAGCTTCACTTATTTTTATCATTGAATCTGTTGTAATTGCTATCACATCAGATGAGCCAATTTTGGTTGTATCTACATAGCCAGATGCTGTAATAAATCTTGCACGAACATTAGTAAAAGTTTGTTTAAAACTTGTAAGCTCATTTAAATACTTTAGCCCATAACTTTTAAATTCATTGCTGATAAAATCTGCTGCTTTGTCTATTTCAGGAGTGTTCGTTTTTCTTCCTTTCAGTTCATCCGATGCTAGAAAACTTTCTATGCGTAAGACTTCTGCCTTGTTGATCACATCGTTTACTTTTTGAGAAAACGAACTTATTGAAATAAATAAAACTGTAATTAAGGAAAATATCTTTTGCATAGTTAGTTTTTAATATATATTAGCATTGCAACTTTGCAGCTTTGTAAAAATATGAATGAATTTAGTGGGTAGAGTGATGTTTATTTTATAAACTCATCATCTCCTTAAATTTTACCGATTGTCTTCTACTCACTTCAATTTTTTCTCCACCTTTTAAATCCAGTATTAAGCCACCATTAAAATAAGGCTCTACTTTTTCTATCATACGAAGGTTGATAATATGTTTTCTATTTGCTCTAAAAAATACCCTTTCGTCCAATCGCTCTTCTAGGGAATTGAGTGATTTTAAAATAAGAGGTTTATTTGTACCAAAAAATACTTTGGCATAATTGCCTACACTTTCAAATAATCTTACTTCTGCTAATTTTACAAACCAGCAGCGGTCGCCATCTTTTACAAAAACTTGGTCATTTTCGCCAAGCATTCCTCTGCTAGAACTTAACAATGAAGCAGCATGCTCTTTTTCTTCCGCTTGCTGCAGTTTTACTAATGCATCTTTTAAACGCTTAGGCTCTACGGGTTTCATCAAATAATCCAATGCGTTTACTTCAAATGCTTTTAAAGCAAATTCATCATACGCAGTTGTGAAAATAACGTGTGGAGCTTTTTCAAGCTCTTGTAACATATCAAAACCTGTTTTACCAGGCATTTGAATGTCTAGAAAAATCAAATCAGGCGCAAGGCTTTCTATCTTTTCAATTCCTTCTTTTGCATTTGCTGCCTCACCAATTATATCTACTTCGGGGAAATCTGCTAAAAGTTTTTTAAGCTCGTTTCTTGCTAATCTTTCGTCGTCTATAATTATTGCTTTGTACATGATATTTATTTTAATTCCTTTTTAAGCTAATTCTACATTGTTTTTTATGGTTACAATTGGCATTACAATTTTAGATTCAACCATGTTGCCGTCTGTTTCTTTTATTTTAAAATGGGCTTTGTTTTGGTATAATAAATTTAACCGATCTTCTGTACCTCTTATACCAAAACCAGTAGAATCCTTTTTCTGTTGTAGATCAAGTTTGCCAGTATTTTGAACAGTAATTTCATGGTTATTATCCACAAAAGCGGATTGAATAGAAATAATTCCTCCATCTTCTTGTTTGCTGATACCATGTTTTATGGCATTTTCTACAAGGGTTTGTAACATCATTGGAGGTATTGGCTGTGTAAGGGTTTCAGGGTCTATTTTAAAATCTATTTGTAATCTTTCTTCAAACCTCATTTGCTCAAGGGCCAAGTAATCTTTTACGATATCTAGTTCTTGCTCCAATGAAACTATTTCCAATTTTTCTGATTGCAAACTGCTTCTTAAAATATTGCTCAACTCCGTAATGGCAGTCCTTGCCCTCGTAGGGTTTTCGTCTACCAATGCCCTTATACTGTTTAATGCATTAAAAATAAAATGAGGATTTATATGTGATTTTATCGTTCTTAATTCTAACGATTTTACCACCGCTTCAAGTCTAAGTTTATCTAATTGGTTATTCCTGTTTTTTTCTACATAGTGATAAACAGCATAGATGAGCATCCAAAGAGAAATCAAAATAAAGCTATTCAATAATCCACCAAATAATCTTTCATTATCTCTGTTTAGATGTTGCCATTGGTTTTTTTTATTTCTATACCAGCCTGTAGAAGATTTAATTTTTGATACTGTTCTGTATTTAGCAGAGTCTAAAACTTTGTTTGTTTCATAAAGGTAATAATCAGTATTTGCTACCTTCATTTCCTTTTCTAGCTCAATGGCTTTCTCTTTATTTTCATTTATTACAAATTCATTAAAGGTTTTTCCGGGAATTTTTTCCATTAATTCGGTAAGGTTATAAGAAAAAATCGTTGAAAGAATTACACCTGAAACCAACGTAAGTAAAATTTTTGTAGGAGAAAAACTGAGCCATTTTATTTTTAATAGTAATAATCTTAATAGATGTGTAGAAATAATGAAACTAAGAATAGCACAAAATACAGCATAAATAAATAAATATTTTTTTGTGTTGGACGAATAGAATTCCTCTTTACCGAAACTATAAGATACAAAAAAGGTTACACCAGCCAAGGCTCCCCAACCTAAAATTTGGCATAGCCAATATCGCTTTTGTCTGTTCATAAGACACAAATTTAATTTTTTACAAAATATTTATACTAAGCTAATATTATTAATGGTAAATAGTAGGGTTGAGAGGTAAGTGAAGAAGCTATACTAAAAACACAAATATCAATGGGTATAAGGATTGCCGCTAAAAAAATATCTAATAAGGCTTAAGATTTTAATATTGCAAAAGAATTAGCCAAGCTTTATTAAGGGGGCTTGCTAAATATCATTTAATTCTAATGGATAAAGTAAAGCCTTCAAATTACCCATTGCCTTGAATATTTTCAAATCTGCCAAAAACAAAAATAAAATACACTTGAATCAACTATTTTTACATTATGGCAAACCCTAATTTAAATACAGATCCCGCCAAGCAAAGTGCTGCCGATAAGGAGTTTGAAAATAATATACGCCCAAGTGAAATAGCTCAATTTGCCGGGCAGCCACAAACCATAGACAACCTTCGTATTTTTATAAAAGCTGCAAAACTAAGGGGAGAAGCATTAGACCATATATTGTTTCATGGGCCGCCGGGTTTAGGTAAGACAACTCTAAGTAGAATTGTAGCAAATGAGCTTAATGTAAACATTAAAGAGACGAGCGGACCAGTTATAGAAAAACCGGGTGACCTTGCAGGCTTACTTACAAATTTGGAAACAAACGATGTGTTGTTCATAGATGAAATACACCGACTGAGTACTGTAGTAGAGGAATATTTGTATGCTGCTATGGAAGATTATAAGATCGATATTATGATAGATAGTGGTCCCGCTGCAAGAAGTATTCAAATAGATATAAATCCATTTACACTCATTGGCGCCACTACTAGGAGCGGCTTACTCACTTCTCCGCTACTATCTCGATTTGGAATAAAAAGTAGGTTGGAGTATTACGATACTGTAACACTGACAAATATCTTGTTACGCAGTGCAAGTATTCTACAAACAAAAATAACTAGTGATGCCGCAAAAGAAATTGCAGGAAGAAGTAGAGGCACACCACGTATAGGTAATGGTTTACTCCGTAGGGTGAGAGATTTTGCTCAAGTACTGGGCAATGGAGTTATAGATATGAATATTACAGAGCATGCTTTAAATGCACTCAATGTAGATGCTTATGGCCTTGATGAAATGGACAATAGAATTCTGAGTACTATCATAGATAAATTTAAAGGTGGCCCGGTAGGTATAACCACAATTGCAACAGCAGTTGGAGAAGAGCCAGGTACGCTAGAAGAAGTGTATGAGCCATTTCTTATAAAAGAAGGTTTTATTATGCGTACAGCAAGAGGTAGAGAAGTTACCGAAAAAGCATATAAACATTTAGGGAAAACACCAAGAACAAATATGGGTGATGGATTGTTGTTTAGTTAAAAAATATATTTTATGGATTTGATGCTGCCAAATTGGGCATTAATAGCTTGGACGAGTTTTACAATAGTAGTTTCTATTGTATTGATTTGTTTTATCGTAAAAGTTTTAAGAAACATACTAAGTAATAAAAATTGAGTATCCCATATTTTACATTTTGATTTTACTGCCCGCAAGTAGAAAGTCCTCCATATTTATATCCAAACTTCTTTCATAAAATCAATACTACTAAGATTTTTCAACTTTAATGGTTTTGCTTCATTCTACTTCAAAAGGATTTTGCTATCTAAAAATATTCTGTTTAATAAAAAAATATGCCAATTAATAATATTTTACACACACTGTAATAGAAATCATAATAATGATTAAATCATTTTTCATAATTTAGATAATGTATGCAGATTAAGTTCATAATATTTATCATCTTTTGGTTATCTAGCTTCGAATCCATTTCACAATTACCAAATTATAGGTTTATAAATTATAGTGCTAAAGATGGGCTTGCAAATAAATATATTTATAGCCTTACTCAGGATAAAAAAGGATATATGTGGTTTGGAACTGGATCTGGATTATACAGGTTTGATGGTCATAGTTTTAAGATATTTCGAAGTAATGCTGATAAGCCGGGCAGAACGATTTCTAATATTTTACAATCCGTTTTTTGTGATAGTAATAATATATTATGGTTAGGTGCTTTCAATACTTTACAATGGTATGATCCTTCCAAAAACATCTTTTGGTCACCAGATTTTTCAAAAAAAAGAAATAAGGAACTTGCAAATGCTTATATATCAAATATATCTGCTGATAGAAATGGAACTAAATGGATTGGAACGTTTAAAGATTATTTTTTTCAATTCAATAAGAATGATTCTTCTTTTATTTCATACCGTGATATTTTCCCAACTTCTGCATCTAAAACAACTTTGAGAATTTATGATGCAGGTATAAGTTTGTTTGCTGTTCACAATGAAGGATTATATGAATTTTCCTCTACCCATAAATTACTCAATTTTTTTTCTTTCGATGCAAAAAGTATTACAAACGCTTTTTTTGATGGAGAAATCATTTATCTCACTACATCAGGCGATGGTGTAGTTTTATTTAATACAAAAAAAAGAAAATTTGAATTAGATGCATCTGTAAATGGATATTTGAAAAACAACAATTTATTTTGTTA
>JANMFB010000111.1:0-3464 GCA_031377605.1 Ferruginibacter sp. | reverse complement strand
TTTTTATTTTGTTTTCTTCTTTCATGGCAAAGTTTATTATTGCGCCATTTTTAATATTATCAAATTTTATTTTATTAGTAGAATACAATGGAAAATACGCTTTTATATTTTTTCTATTTGCATTTATTACTATGTCTTTTCCATTTTCTAAATGAATGGTTGCTTTTTTTATTTGTGGGGAGCCTATCGTAAATTCATTACTAGCAGGGTTTACGGGATACATGCCCAATGCACTCCATATGTACCAAGCACTCATTTGACCACAGTCCTCATTGCCTATTAGGCCGTCGGGAGTGTTTTTATAAAATTCGTTACATATCTTATCTACTAGGAATGGTGTTTTGTTGTCTTTCAAATTAGCATCTGCAAATAAATAAGCAATGTGATGGCTTGGTTCGTTACCATGTGCATATTGGCCTATCAATCCTGTTACATCGGCTTGCTCTCTGCCGGTCATAGTAGATGACGTAGCAAACATATTTTTAAGTGATGTAGCAAATTTATCTTCACCTCCTATCAATTCTTTTAATCCGCTTAAATTTTGTGGCACAGCAAATCTATAATGCCATGCGTTTCCTTCAGTGTAAAAATTGTTCACTTCAGTAGGGTCAAACGGTTTTACCCAAGAGCCGTGCAACTTCCCTTGAAAAAAATTAGTTGAAGGGTTAAATAGATTTCTGTAATGCTCACTTCGTAAATAATATTCATCTGCTATCTTTTCTTTCCCAAGTAATCTTGCAAATTCTGCAATACACCAATCATCATAAGCATATTCCAATGTTTTACTAACGCTTTCCGCTTCTATATTGTTACTCAAAAAACCTTGTTTAGCATATTCATTTATACCGAATTTATTGCTCTTGCTATAACGGAGCATAGCCTCAAGGGCTAATTCTGTATCAAAATCTCTTATTCCTTTTTTATAAGCATCTACTATTACGGGTACGCTGTGATAACCAATCATGCAAAAAGTTTCATTTCCGCTCAGTTCCCATACCGGTAACATGCCTCCATTTTTGTATTGATTTATAAAAGTATTAATCCAATCTTTTGTTCTTTTTTTGTTGATAATACTCATTAGCGGATGATAAGCCCTATAAGTATCCCACAAACTAAAAACGGTATAATTTGTAAATCCATTTGTGGTATGAATTTTATCATCGGTTCCTCTGTATTTACCATCTACATCTTCGTAAATATTTGGTACAATCATCGTATGATAAAGTGCAGTATAAAAAATTGTATCGATGTTATTAAATGGTAGTGATTCTATTTCTATTTTACTCAATTCCTTGTCCCAACTATCCGTATTTTGTTTTAAAGTTTTTTCAAAATTAAAATCTGGTTGTTCCGAAATAAGATTCAGAACTGCTCCATCCATACTTACAGCTGATAATCCTATTTGAACTAGTAATGGTTTTCCATTACTTAGGTCAAATGAAAAACCAGTCTTTATATTTTTTCCTTTTGCAGTATTACTTGTTAATAAAGTAGATGAGCTGTCAATATGAATTTCATTTTTAGTAATTGGTTGATTAAATTTGAGTATAAAAAATAATTTTTGGTTGTTTGCCCACGACTTTGAAAACCTATACCCTTTTACTGTAAATGAATCTACAATTTCTACATAGCTGTCCAACACAATATCTCTATGAGCTAAGTCTAAAATTACATTTCCTATTTTTGTTTCTTTTGAAAAAGTATATTGATGCAAACCTGTTCTTGGGGTAGTGGTAAGTGCTACTTCGATATTATATTTTTCTAAAAAAACATTGTAATAACCTGCATAAGCATTTTCATTTTTATGATGAAAACCAGATGCATATTTATTATTATCCCATTCGTATGAACCAACCGTAGGTTGTAATAAAATATCACAATAATCAGGTACACCAGTACCGCTTAAATGCGTATGCGAAAATCCATAGATAATACTATCGCTATAGTGGTAGCCGCTGCTACCATCCCAGTCTGCCATTCTCGTATCGGGGCTTAGTTGTACCATACCAAATGGACTTGTGGCTCCCGGGTAAGTATGGCCATGCCCGCCTGTACCAATGAATGGATTCACCAACTTGTGGTAATTTTTTTGTGCACGTATTTGAGCCGTTACAAGTACTAAACAAAATAATACAATAGCTTTTAAGTTCATAAATATTCAATGCGTATTTTGGAAAAGCTTTTTTGAAAAACGATTTTATTGATTTATTTAAAATAGCAATTCGTCTTAACTAATTTTATTTCGGTATTACTGTGTACTGCATACATAAATCCTTTTTGCAAAGCATAGCCACCATGTTCGCCATTTTTATTTAATGCTATAAAGCCAACTTGTATTTCTTTAGCTTTGTTGATGTCTCTTTTTACAATTCTTTCAATTGCTTTTTTACAAGCAATGGTAGGAGCGTAACCTTGGCGCATAAATTCTGTCACTAGATGGCTACCACATATTTTAATCACCTCTTCACCTACGCCGCTGCTTGTAACAGCTCCCACTTCATTATCTACATATAATCCAGCACCTATAATGGGTGAGTCGCCTACACGACCATGTATTTTAAAAGCCATGCCGCTTGTAGTGCATGCACCACTTAGATTTTTATCATTATCCAACGCTACTAAACCCATAGTATCATGGTTTGCTGTTCCATCATCAAAATAATAAGGGGCAAAAGGGCCAGCTTTTTGTTTGCCTTCAATGTTTATTATTGGTTTATACTCACTTTTTTCTAACCATTGTTCATAATTTTTTATTGCATCAACACTCAGTTTTCCATCTTCTAGTATAAATCCATTTTGCAGTGCAAATTTCTGTGCACCATCGCCTACAAGCATTACATGGGGAGTAGATTCCATTATTTTTCTTGCAACACTAATTGGGTGTTTAATTCTCTCTAATCCTGCTACACTTCCTGCATTTGTACGATGATCCATTATAGAAGCATCTAAGGTTACAATACCATCTCTATCAGGGTTTCCTCCTAAACCTACACAGCAATCGATCTTGTTTTCTATAGATATGGCGCCTTTCTCTACTGCGTCCAATGCAGTACCATTTGTATTTAAAATTTTAAATGCCTCTCTTGCCACATCTATGCCACTATCCCATGTAGCTATTACAATAGGTTTATTAGTTTTATTATTTTGATTGGTTACAAAGGCACTTGAAATTGCGGCAAGGCCAGATAGTTTTAAAAAATTTCTTCTACTATTCATCATTTTTTTACGTTGTCTAAATATAAATATTTTGGAGCAATAAAATGTTCTATTTCCTATACTTGTTTTTTAATTATTTTAAAGGTCAACTATAATTACCCAATATTTTTTCTATCTATAAATTAAGGTTAGTAAGTACATTATTTTAATAGTATTAAGCTTTAATTTAAATTTAGTACCATAAAAAAGAGGCTGTTCCAAAACAAAAAAAGGGCAGTCTCTTTTTTATGGGTTCAACTTTCTTAAAA
>JANMFB010000071.1:0-3257 GCA_031377605.1 Ferruginibacter sp. | reverse complement strand
TGGCAATACTATTTCTGCTAAATATAAAATAGACACGCTAGGCAGTGAGTGGACAAATTCATTTGAATACACTTATTTTAATCTTACCAATTCACAGAGTTACGATAACCTAAACATTTTGCCAGCAAGAAATACCTTGTTTGGTGATGGTGATATATCTAACAAAAAAAATATTTTCGTTCTTAAATCAGATGCAGTTTTCAAAACTAAATCAAAGTATACAATAGAAGTAGGCGCCAAATATAATTTCTCATTGAGCAACAACAATGCATTATTTTTTGCAGATACAAGCACAGGCAAATTTTTAAATACATTCCAAACAAATAAATTTAAATACACAGAAAATATTGCGGCAGGTTATTTGCAAGTTTCTAAAACCTTTAAAGGTATTACCGTAAAACCTGGGCTACGCATTGAATATACGGACATTAAAGGAAACCAATTAATACCATCAGACACTACTTTTAAAATTAACCGTATAAATCTTTTCCCTTACATTTACTTGCGCAGCAATATTGGTAAATTATTCGGCTTTACGCTTACAGGAAATTTAATTTTTAGGAGAAGTATTACTCGTCCGTTTTATGAGTCACTAAACCCTTCACCACGATATGCAGACCAATATACCTATGACATAGGTAACCCAAACTTACAACCACAGTTTACAAACAATTACGAGTTTAATGTTACTGCCAATGAATTTCCGGTTTTCTCTATTGGCGTTAATGATATAAAAAATATTTTCACTACACTTACTTATCAGAAAGATAATATTCTGTATCGTACTTATGACAATTTAGGCACAAATAAAGAACTTTATCTTCGTTTTGTAGCTGGAATTCCTCCTGGTGGTAAATATTTCTTTTATGCAGGAACACAAATGAACAGAATAAATTATAATGGAATTTATAATGGGGACCCTTTTACCTACAAAAGAGCTAGTTGGAATATTTTTATGTTTCACAATTATAAAGTAACGCCAACTTTCAATGTAAACCTAAATGCTTGGATGCGTGTAAATGGAGTATTCAATTTCTTTGAGACGGGAACATTTGGAACAATAAATCTTTCTGCAAATAAGAGTATTTTAAAAAAGAAAATGAATATAATTATTTCTGTGAATGACTTGCTTCTTACAAACAGAGTAGATTTTAATGTAGATGTACCAAAATTTGAAGGAAATGGTTTTCAATATGGTGATACTAGAAAATTTGGAATAGCACTTAAATACAATTTTGGCTTAAAACCAAAGCCAGAGCCAAAGCAAGGTTTTGAGATACCAAAAGATTTAAATTAAAGTGATTTTATAAAAAAGCAGACTTTAAAGTCTGCTTTCTATTTCAATAGATAACCTATTAAAAATATCGTCTATACTACCTTCGCCCGGTATCATTACCACCTTATCTGATTGGCGGTAGTAGTCTGCTACAGCTTCAGTCTTATTTTTATATTCGGCTACTCTTGCCGCAATAATAGTTTCATCTGTATCATCAGATCTTCCGCTATTTTCACCACGTTTTAAAATTCTTTTTATGAGTTCTTCTTCACTCACATCTAACGCAAGCATTACAGATATGGGTGTACCTTTTAAACTTAATAGTTTATCCAATGATTCTGCCTGAGACGCTGTACGAGGGAAACCATCAAATAAAAAACCATTTCCATTGGGATTTGCATCTAATGCGGAACTTATCATACCCACTACAACTTCATCGGGTACTAGTTGTCCTTTGTCCATTAATTTTTTTGCCTCTAAACCAAGTGGCGTTTGCTTTGCAATTTGTGAGCGCAACAAATCACCTGTACTTAGGTGTATTAAACCATATTTTTCTATTATTTTCTCACTTTGCGTTCCTTTACCGCTACCCGGAGGGCCAAAAAGAATTAAATTAAACATGAATTAAGGTAAAATTAGTGTTCGGGGTAAAGATAATGGAAAAAATATTCATTAAAAAGCATTTATAACACGTATATAATAAAATTTAAATGCTTTTAAAAAAAATTGGAGTTTAGCTACAAAAGAACAAAGCATGTGTGTTGAATTTTAAAACAATTCATTCTGTAAATTTGTAATAAATATTTTTTCTATATTCAACCAGTTATACAATTTTGATAATGATCAAATACATAAAATATTTAAACCCAATTATATTGTATTTTCTAGCTTTCATTAGCTTCACACATACCGGTATATGGTGTTGGTTGGCAATGATTTTTTCTTGGATATTTATCCCTGCTATCGAATTGTTTTTTAAACCAAATGAAGAAAACATGTCTAAAGCAGAAGAAGAAATGGCCAAAGAAGATAAAAAATACGACTATCTTCTTTACTTAGTAGTGCTTTTACAAATGCCGACATTGTTTTTCTTCTTATCATCTTTTGTACAAGCAGACTTAAAATTATTAGATATAGCAGGCAGAGTAGCAACTATGGGAATGCTTTGTGGTACATTTGGTATAAATGTGGCACACGAACTTGGGCATAGAAAAAATAAATTTGAACAAGCACTTGCAAAGATTTTATTACTCAGCAGTTTGTATATGCACTTTTTTATTGAGCACAATAAGGGGCATCACAAAAATGTAGCAACGCCAAATGACCCAAGTAGCGCAAGGTATAATGAATGGGTTTACAGTTTTTATTTTAGAACAATTATCTATAGCTATTTTTCTGCTTGGCATATAGCAAATGACGAAGTAAAAAAGAAAGGTAGAAAAGTTCTAGGTATTTATAATGAAATGATACAAGTACAACTTATACAAATTGCTTTTATAGTTAGTATCTATTTTATTTTTGGTGGACTGATTACGATTTATTTTTTATTGGCTGCATTTATGGGGATATTGTTATTGGAGACAGTAAATTATATTGAGCACTATGGATTGCAACGCAAAGCTACAGGGGAAAACAGATATGAAAGAACATTACCTCAGCACAGCTGGAATAGTAACCATCCTTATGGCAGGGTTTTGTTATTTGAATTGAGTAGACACAGCGATCATCATTATCTTGCAAGCAGAAAATACCAAATATTACAGCACCATGAAAATGCTCCTCAATTGCCCACTGGTTATCCGGGCTCTATGTTACTAGCACTATTGCCCCCAGTGTGGTGTAGTATTATGAACAAAAGAATAAAAAACATATCACAATAAATATTTATTAAACAATAATTAAAACAAAAGAAAAATTATGAAACTATTATTTACATGCATTATCAGTATAGTGTGTCTAACAGTATTTGCACAGCCAAACA
>JANMFB010000055.1:0-20442 GCA_031377605.1 Ferruginibacter sp. | reverse complement strand
TATTGAAGTTACATTACCTGATCAAACACAATTTTTGGGTGAATAGGTTAATGTGCTGAAGTGATATAATATGCTGATGTGATAATTTCAAATCCTTTTTTTTAAACAACTAAAACTAACAAACTGTTAACTGCAAACTTTCAACTACCAACTGAAGACTCTCAATTAACAACAATCAACTAATACCACAAACATGAGTTTTGAACTACCGATACACTGGAACGATTATGAAGATATTGCCATAAAATTGTATGAGCGTTTTGGCGACGACTTTAACGAAGGGAAAATTTATAGAATTCGTTTTACAGAATTGCTAAATTGGATATTAGAGATTCCGAGTTTTGTAGGCAAAAGAGAAGAGAGCAACGAAGGCCATCTAGAAATGATACAAAGTACTTGGGTGTACGAATGGAGAGATAACCAAAAATAAACCTATGAACGTTCTTGCCAAGTTTAAAGCAATAAAACTTTTTGTACTAGATGTAGATGGTGTGCTAACGGATGGCTCCCTCATTTTGCTTGACAATGGAGAAATGGCAAGAAGAATGAATATTAAAGATGGTTATGCATTACAACTTGCCATTAAAAAAGGATATGAAATCTTAATAATATCCGGCGGCACCTCAGAAGCTGTAAGAGTAAGACTAGGAAAACTAGGTATAAAAAATATAGCGCTCGCTGTAAATAATAAAAAATCAATTTTATTGGATTTCGTTATCAAAAATAACTATACTTGGGAGCAAGTTTTGTACATGGGCGATGATGTACCAGATGTACAACCTATGCAAATGGCAGGTATAGCTTGTGCTCCTGCAGATGCTGTACAAGAAATAAAAAGTATTGCACATTATATATCTCCTATTGCAGGTGGTAATGGTTGTGTGAGAGATGTAATAGAGAAGGTATTAAAGTTGAATGACGATTGGAACGATAAGGGCGAAATTACATCTCTTTAAAAATTACACTTACTAAAAAACTGCAAAAGATATTGTGCTATGGATTTTTTAAATTTTCTGGCGGACTATTCCATTGTTACCATATTAAGCCTAGCATTTTTTGCATTCGTTGCGGGCTTTATAGATGCTGTTGTGGGTGGAGGTGGACTGATACAGCTTCCTGCAACACTTATACAATTTCCTAATACGCCATTACCTACACTGTTTGGTACAAATAAAATTGCTTCGTTAGCTGGCACTTCAGTTGCGGCTTATCAATACTCCAAAAGAATAAAATTTGATTATAGACTATTACTAATTGTTTCTGCATTTGCTTTTGTGGCATCGTTTACTGGCGCCAAGGTGGTGAGTTTTATGCATGTAAATACCTTGAAGCCACTCATACTTATTGTACTTATTCTTATTGCTGTATATACTTTTTTTAAAAAAGACTTGGGTGCAGAACACACTAAATTTTTATCTGCAAAAAGAAAAATGTTTTATGGTGCAATTGTTGGACTAATTGTTGGCTTTTACGATGGCTTTTTTGGCCCAGGCACTGGGAGTTTTTTTGTACTAGGCTTTGTTGTTGTTTTGGGGTTCGATTTTGTACATGCATCAGCCTATTCCAAAATAATAAATTGTGTAACCAATATCTCTGCGTTAATTGTTTTTATTCGCCAAGGCAATTATTTAATAGAAATTGCTATCCTCATGGGAATAAGTAATGTTGTCGGCAATCTTCTGGGAAGTAGCGTTGCGTTAAAAAGAGGAAACAGCTTTGTAAGAGTTATTTTTTTGATAATAGTTGTATTAATGATTATTAGATATGGTTATGATGTATTTTTAAACAAATAAAAAAATCCTATTACATTATAATATTTCATGAATTTAATAGCATCATTTTTTAAACTTGTTCGTTGGCAAAATTTGGTATTCATAGCACTTACTCAGTTGCTATTTTATTTTTGTGTGTATATGCCAATGATAGCCTTTGAACAAAGCGACAAAAATCATGTTCTATTTTATTTATTGGTAGCAGCATCTATATTAATAGCAGGAGCAGGATATATCATTAATGATTATTTTGATATAAATATTGACGCTATCAATAAACCACAACGGATGGTTATTGGTAAAACCATAAAGCGAAGATGGGCTATTATTTTTCATTGGTTGTTTTCGGGTATGGGTATTTTACTTAGTGTATATGTGACTTATAAAACAAAAGTATGGCCTATAGCCATAGTAAATTTTATTTGTGTTCTTGCTTTATGGTTTTACTCTACTAACTTTAAAAAGCAACTATTATCTGGTAATTTAGTAATAGCTGGGCTCACAGCTTGGACTATTTTGGTTGTATATTTTTTTGTAGGAGCAGATTTATTTTCTATAAATGGATGGGCTGCAGAAACCAATAGTTTCAATGTACGTAGGCTTTTTAAATTTACCTTACTGTATGCTGGTTTTGCTTTTGTAACAACACTCATACGTGAAGTGATAAAAGATTTAGAAGATATGGAAGGCGATAGAAAATACGGTTGCAACACAATGCCTATAGCTTGGGGCGTACCAACTTCTAAAGTTTTTACAGCGGTATGGATTATTGTAGCAGGTGCAACACTTATTATTGTTCAGTTATACACATGGCAGTCTGGCAAATGGATAGCCGCACTATATTTTCTTTTTTTTATTATTTACCCTTTGTTTTATCTTTTGAGAAAATTTAAGATAGCAAAAACAAGTGCAGATTATGGTAAACTGAGTAATATAATTAAGTTGATTATACTTGCTGGAATATTATCCATGTTATTTTTGAAATTTAGTTTTTAGTTTATGCAAAAAATTATTTTAGCCTCACAATCCCCAAGGCGCAGAGAGTTGTTACAATTAGCAGAAATAGATTTTGAGGTAATAGTATCAGATACAGATGAAACTTTTCCTGCAGGTTTATCTTTTGAAGAAACTGCCATTCATATAGCCAAACAAAAAGCATTTGCAGTAGCCGCTACCAATAAAAGTAGGACAATATTGGCTGCAGATACTATCGTTATTTGTAATGGAAATATTTTGGGAAAGCCAAAAGATAGGGAAGATGCAATAGCTATTTTAACTTCGCTTGCAGACAATACACACCAAGTTATTACTGCTATTTGTTTATTACACAAAGGGGAAGAGTATTCTTTTGCTGATACTACTAAGGTAACTTTTCATCCACTTACAGCAGCGCAAATTGCTTACTATGTAGATAACTATAAACCCTACGACAAAGCAGGCGCTTATGCCATACAAGAATGGATTGGAGCAGTTGGCATAAAAAGAATAGAAGGTGATTTTTATAATGTGATGGGATTGCCGGTGAGCAAGGTGGTAGCCTTGTTTGGGGAGATGGGTGTTTAGTATTGACCACCGCAAAGGCGCTTAGGCGCAAAATAAAATTGATATGGTTGGTAAAATATTAACGTAAATTATTTGCGCCTTAGCGACTTTGCGGCAAAATAAACAATAACATGTTTATTAATAATAGTGTTTCTTTTTTTCTAATCCGAATAAAAAATCCTACATTTATTTCACCATGACTGAACAACTACTTCAATTCATATGGCAATTTCAATATTACAATAAAAACGAACTAACTACTGCAAATGATGAAGATTTAGAAATTATTAGCGTTGGTACACATAATACAAACCAAGGTCCCGATTTTTTAGATGGACAAATAAAGTGCGACAATACCATACTTGCAGGAAGCATCGAACTGCATATCAATTCCTCTGATTGGATAAACCACAAACATAGCCAAGATAAAAATTACAACAATGTTATTTTACATGTAGTGTGGGAAAATGACAAAGATTTAAAATTAACTTTCCCAGTGTTGGAATTGAAAAGCAGGGTTTCTAATTTGCTTTTGAGTAAATATGAAATGCTCATGAATGCTAAACAGTTTATACCCTGTGAGCAACAAATTGCAGGTATAAATGAAATTATCATTATAGCCTGGAAAGAAAGATTGCTTGTAGAACGCTTACAAGAAAAAGCCAGTTATGTTTCAAAACTTTTAAAAGAAAACAACCAGCATTGGGAAGAAGTTTTTTGGCAAATGATAGCAAGAAACTTCGGTATAAAACTAAACAGCGATGCATTTGAAGCTATCGCAAAAGCATTACCTATCAATATTTTGGCAAAACATAAAAACCAATTATTACAAATAGAAGCTTTATTAATGGGGCTTGCAGGCTTGTTAGATAATGGCTTTGAAGAAGAATATCCGAAAATGTTGCAAAGAGAATTTAAGTTTTTACAAACAAAACACAATTTGGTGAAAGTAAAAATCTCCACGCTCTTTTTGCGAATGAGGCCAGCAAATTTTCCAACACTTCGACTTTCGCAATTGGCAGCACTGGTGCATGAGAGCAATCATTTATTTTCTAAAATAAAAGATGCTGCAACTATTAAAGAAGTAGAAAAAATGTTCAACGTTACTGCAAATGATTATTGGCATTACCATTATACTTTTGAAGAACAAACTGAATATAAAAAGAAAAATCTTGGAAAGCAAATGGTACAAAATATTATTGTAAATACGATACTACCTGTTTTGTATGCTTATGGCTGGTACAATAACAATGAAATATACAAACTTAAAGCTTTGCAATGGGCAGAGCAATTACTTCCCGAAATAAACAATATAACTAAGGGCTTTGAAGCATTGGGTCTTGCAAATAAATCTGCTTACGACTCACAAGCACTCATTCAATTGAAAAATAAATATTGCAATGAAAAAAGATGCTTAGAATGTGCTGTGGGTAATAAGATTTTGAAAGGATGAGGTACTAATTCAACTTACTCGTTAAAAAACTTTCAATCATACTACATGGTACCATAAAAGGCTTATCCGTAATATCTATATTTAAAACATTACCTTCTACCACATAAGATCCTACAATGGTATTTCCAAAAACACTTACATCAAAATTACCTTTTGTATCATCTCCAGTAAAACTACCCGATTGGGATTCTACGGTTTCTTTTGCTTTTGCTAAAATATCACCTACAGGTTTTGTAAACGTTACACTAAAATTACATGCTGACATTATCCTTATTTTTAAAATGAATTACAAAGAAAAGTATTTGTTTTGAATATTCTTGTTAAATATTTTTAACCAAAATGAATACCCACCAACAAACAAATGATACAAGCAATTGTAAGCATTACAATAAGTGGCAAAATGAATTTAAACCATGCTTTTAGACTTATGTTTACTAATGCTAGCGACGGCAATATCAACCCAGTTGGGGTAAGAAAACCCATAATACCCATCCCGAATAAATAGCTGTTTACAATTTCCCTGCCTGGTACATTTGCCATTATTGCAAGAGATCCCATTATCGGCATAGTAAGCACTGCCATTCCTGATGAAGATGAAATAAACAGGGTAAAAACCATGTACAACAAAAATATACTTACAATAAAAAGTGAAGGTGGCATTCCACTTATTACTTGCGATGCATAAAAAACAATGGAGTCGCTTATTTTTCCTTGGCTTAGCATTATGGTAACCCCTCTTGCTACACCAATTATAATTGCAACACTAAGCAAAGATTCTGAACCCTTCAAAAATTGTTTTATAAAATTTGATTCGCTCATTTGCATAATGATAGCTATTAATACAGACGAAGCTAAAAAAATAGTTGTCATTTCTGTTAGCCACCAGCCACGCCATACAACGCCAGCAATCATTGTAAGAAATGTTGCTAAAAATAAAAGTAGCAATAAAATATTTTTTGTACCCAATGGCTCAGGTACTACATTACTTTCTTGTATTTCATTATGCGAGTTTGGTAAGATACCATCAATTTTATACACTAGAGATTGGGTAGGATCTTTCTTTACTTTATTCGCATAACGAACAATATACCAGATCATAATTACCGTAGTTAAAACAAACATCGCAATTCTTTCTGCAATACCATCTGACCAATTAATACCTGCTGCATTAGAAGCAATAATCGTAGAAAACGGATTGGTAAATGAAGCTAGAGTGCCCAATTGTGTGCCGCCGAAAATTACAGCTACTGGCACAATTAAATCATACCCTGCCGCTACGAATACGGGCACTAGTATTGCATAAAATGCAAAACCTTCTTCTGCCATACCATATGATGCACCGCCAAAAGAAAATAAAAAGGTAAGTATAATTATTAACCAAGCTTCTTTCCCATTCATTTTATATGACAAAACGCTTAGCCCCTTTTCCATTGCTCCGCTTTCATTAAACACTTGCATAAAAGCTCCTATCAACAATACAAAAAATATAATATCTACCGATTCATAAATTCCTTTTATAGGTGCTTGCAATGTTTCAATAAACCCTTGCTTGTTCGACATTAATTTATGATAACTACCAGGAATAGAGACCGGTTTTCTTACATCACCTTTTACAAATTTTGCAAGAGCTATTTTAATACCAAGGCTATCTAAAGTAGATTGCCTTTCTGCTACTTTAATGGTACTATCTGCTTTAGTTACAGAAAAACCAACTCCTTCCGTATATGAAAGTGTATCAAATTGTCCTGCCGGAATAAACCAAGTACACAAAGCCGCAAGCACAATCACACACATGAGGATAGTAATGGGAGAAAGTAATTTTCTTTTTTGCATGGCATAAATATACCATTTGATTTTGCATAAATACATTTATAGCAAAAGATATTAATACATTCAATTTTGCAACAAAGTTGTTGCTTCGTTGTTTTCTATGTATCGTTGTGTGAAAAGTATTCATTATTTTTCCAGAATGAAGACAGCTTCTATAAAAGAAATAAAAACCGAACTAGAAAATACGCCACCAGATTTATTATTGGAGCTTTGTCTTCGTGTAACAAAATTTAAAAAAGAAAATAAAGAACTACTCACCTACCTTTTATTTGAAAAAGGAGATGAACAATCTTATGTAAATAATGTAAACAATTTATTGGACGAGCTATTTGAAACAGTAAACAAAACACAATTGTATTTTGCAAAGAAAACGATTCGAAAAATTTTACGCACAGCAAATCGTTATATAAAATACAGTGATGTAAAAGCTACAGAACCTGATATTTTAATACATGTGGCAAAAAAAATTAATAAACTTGGAGTTGACCTAAAAGGAAATGCGGCATTAAATAATTTATACTTTTCTCTTTTAAAAAAAATAAACAAATCCATTGAAGCAATGCACGAAGAAGAACAGTATGATTATAAAAAAATGATAAAGGAATTATGATGTATAGAAAATACTTTTCAAGTATTTCTATTCATTTTTTTGGTTGAATTTGTTCCCTAATTTTGTTCATAAGCGCAGTCTTATAAATTATGACATTATGTGCCATTCTAAAACTACCTAACCTAATGAAAATAACACTACTATTATTATTGACAATTCCTCTTTTTGGCCTTGGACAAGATAATTCTACTTTTATTTCTCAACATTTTTGCGACACGATACCTTTTGAATATGTACGAAATAAAATAATTGTTGAAGTAAAAATCAATGAACAGAAGAAGCGATTCATTTTTGATACAGGTGCACCTTCGTGTATTTCGGATAGAATGCAAAGTCAAATGAATAACGATATTTTGGACACAACATTTTTAACCGACCTTTCGGGTATAAGAAAACAAATATTGGTCGTAAGCGTCAAACAATTAACATTAGGAACTTTATTTTTTGAATACTTTCCTTCGGCAGTCATAAACAAAGAAAGTACAGGCTTAGCAAATTGCATTAACTATGATGGTATCATTGGAAGTAATTTATTAATAAATTGTATAGTTCAGATTGACACCAAAAAGAAACAGATCATTTTGACAGATAATATCAATAATTTGAATTTACAAAATGCTTCTCAATCCAAATTAACGCTTGATAATCAAGGTAGTCCGCATATTCAGCTGAATTTAAACAATAAAATTAAATTTGATGCACTTTTTGATAGTGGGGCAAGTGACTTTATTACTATTTCGGATGGAGTTGTTAAAAAGATTTTGAATAGCAATATGGGTAAGGTTTTAAACAAAGGGTATGGCATTGGAGCAATTGGAATCTTTGGTATTGAGAAAGCCAATTTTAAAAATAGAGTACTCTGCAATAACGTGAAATTTGGAAAGGTTAAAATCACAAACTTTGTAACAGAGGTCTCAAACAAAAGTGAAAATATTATTGGGATGGAACTTGCAGATTATGGCACTATTACGATTGATTACGTAAATAAGCTTTTCTATTTTGCAGCTAATCATCCAAGCCAGCAATACAGATATCAGAAAACTTTAGGTTTCTCATTTCAACCCGACTCAAATTATTATTCAATTGCTACAGTATGGACAGGGACAAAAGCTGAAAGGATGGGACTAAAAAGTGGTTATCAAATTTTAAAGATAAATGATTTAGACATTTCAAAAAGAACACAATCGCTTGATTGCCGGCTACTTTTTACCAGACCATTGAGTAAACAGAGAGTTAAGTTAAAATATAAGGACGACAAAAATAAAATCAAAAAAGTTCAACTCACGGAAGAATAAAAATAGCACATAAGAGGACTGACTACAATGTCATGGTCAGAAGGAATAACAATCGGCAACGGTAATTATAATCGACTTCAGCTCGGGCAGAAGTACTTCAATTTGGCTTTTAGTTGATATGTTCATCATCTGTATTTCAATTGCGCACCTGTTCCAGCAGGAAGTTTTTAAATCTCACCAAATCCCCAAATGCTACCGAGAAAGACACTTCTCATTATCATCGCATTATTACAATAACTTAAGCAAAACAAATCCCCAATTATCCACAAAAATCGGAAAGATTACAATTGGTTTTTGTAATCTTTGCGAAATATACTGAGCCTAGTACCCCAACAAATTAATTTTTAAAGTTCCCTTTAAAATTTCTTCTAAACTCCAAATATTCAGGTATAGAAACTGCAGCTACATAACCCTGAGTTGGATTACGAGAAGCATATTCTTGGTGGTAAGCCTCGGCAGGGTAAAATTTTGTAAAGGGTGTAACTTCAGTAACCACTTTTCTCTTATAGTTTTTAGAATCGTCTATTTTTTTTATTTCTGCTAACACAATATTCTTTTCCGCCTCGGTTCTGTAAAAAACTGCTGAGCGATACTCTGAGCCTTCATCATTTCCTTGCCTGTTAAGCTGTGTAGGATCCATACTTGCAAATAATGCTTGTACTAGCGTTGTGTATGAAATCTTTGAAGGATCGTAATAAATTTGAACTGTTTCTGTATGACCAGTTGTTTTTGAAGCAACTTCTTCATATGTAGGATTTACAGTTTTGCCACCTGCATAACCAGAAACTGCATCCCTTACTCCAACAAGACTTTGAAAAATTATCTCTGCATGCCAAAAACAACCTTCTGCAAAAGTTGCTACTGCCTCGCCAGGCATTGGTTTAGTAGAAGTTGCGACAGGTATTTTAAGTCCTTTGTTTTGTGCAGTTGTACAAGCAGAAAAAAACGTTAAAGCTAAAAATGTACTCAATATTATTCTCATGGTAAATTTATTTTGAAACATAAACGCAAGTTAGGCAAAGAAAGTTTTTATGCAGTTGTTAAAATAATTATTAGAATATAGTGGCAGTTAAAAAATCTTCAAAAGTTACATTTAGAAACACTTATTATCACTTCACTTCATAATTACCCAATTCTATCCGTTCAGTGATATCTGTTAGAGTTGTAATGCGTTGTATAATGTAAGGAATGGTTTCTAGACCTTTTGCAAAATTACTTACATAAAAAAAGATTCCAACAACATTACCAGCCAATATTTCCTCATGGGTTGTTTTGTATGTTAGCAAAATACTAGCCCCTAAAACAATCATTACCAAAAGTTCCATAAATCCAAAGTTAATTGCTTCTTGATCACTAATTTTTATTTGCCATTTGCGTAAATTACTATAATGGCTATGAAGTGTGGAATTATCTGCGGAGCATATAATATCTACTTGCTTTTCTAACTCATCATTTTTCTTTGTAGTTAAAAATTGCATACGCTTTCCATATACCTTGCTAAGAAATATCACCGGTATTAATACGCCCAAGCAAATTAAAACTACAGACGATTCGTAAAAGAATAATAAAATAAGTGAACCTATAAGGTTATAAAAAGCTTCAATTACATAAACCAAATCAAACTCTAAAAAATCTACAAATTCTCTTGCTAATGTACTATGTGCACTTAATTTGCTTACATCTGATTTACTATTTCTATTATGTAGAAATTTAGAAACCAATGATACATAAATAGCACTGTATGTTCTTGTATCGTACATATGCCTGATAGTACCAATAACAGTCCAAACAATATGTACCACAGATAATAAAATTAATCCTCTATAACTATGCTTTAGCAAATCATTTATTGCCATACCCAAAAAGAACGGACGAAGCAAAGTGCCGAGCATTTCTAACGAAAATAAAAAGTAAGTAAGCAATAATTGCTTGCGGTGCAAATTCATTAAGCTTCTTAAAATTTTAAAACGGCTCATAGTTTTATAAATTCATTTTTTCTCTTTCCGTTACGGAATTATTTTTTAATCCTGTAACATTACCAATACAATTTGGCACCCCGCATTGGCAGTTAAATGGCTGCATTGTTTCATCTAAAAACGATGCATAATTTAAGGTTAGTTCTTCGCCAATATTTATTACCCTTAATGCTATTACATTTAAACCATTATAAACAGTATTGGCATTACAACTATGATTTTGTGGTGCCCATTCCGCAGGGTTTTCATCCCAAAGTAAATACACTTCACTACTTATTGGGTATGCATATCTTGCAAATGTTTCTTTGTCTTTTTTATCCCAGTTTTCTTCTACAAATCTTTTTGTTACGATGCGTTGTGCCATTCCTTCTCCATGAAAAATAACTTCGCCAGGTTGTAAGTGTTTAATTGCATAAATACCATAACCTACAATAGCATTGCCTTGCATAACATATTTCTTTTGCTTTCGCTGATGCCTATTAATTCCTTCATTTATAATATGCTTAAGGAAATTTGCCTGCCCAAATCCATCATGTTTTAAAATGTAATCTGCACTCCCCTCATAACCATCTTTATAAAAAACAGAGCAAGTAAAATTAATTTCTAGGAAATAAAGTTCCATTTGATCATTAACCCTAAAATCCAAACGAGCATAACCTACCCCTGCAAAGCTTTTAAAAATTTGTGTAGCTGCATTTTTCAACTCAACTTCCAATGTATCATTGTTGCAAGGGATATTTGCATTGGGATGTAACTCAGATGTTTTTAAACTATACGTTTTAAATTTATTTCCACCAGGAAAAATATATTCTACTGGCTTAAAAACGCTTACAGATTTTCCACCTGCATTGGCAGCAAGCATTACGGTAAATTCTCTACCATCAATATACTCTTCTACCAAAAGCGGGGCATATTCATCTATAATAGTTTCCACTTTTTGTTTAAGCTCATCAAAATTATGCACTAAGCTTTTTTCATCTATACCAAGGCTATCACCTGCCTTAGCAGGTTTTACAAACAAAGGGAAGTTTAAATGCTTACAAGCCTCTTCTAGATTTTCTTGTTGTTTTATAATTGCAAAAGCCGGTGATTTTATTCCCTCAGCATAAGCCACATATTTCATTAATTCTTTTGTAGGATCGTATAATAATGCAGTGGGACCTGTAAATGGAAGGTTTAATAATTCCAAACTGTGAATAACATCTATGCTTGGTACTTCCCATTCCAAATAGCCTTCGCATAAATTTACATAAATATCGAAATACTGTTTACTTAATTCTTTTAATTGCTTGTATGTTGTAAGCTTATTGAGTAAAACATGCGTAAAACTAGCCTCGGGTATAAGGTGAGATAAATCCCTTGGCGGATCATAGTTTTGATAGTCTACATTGGTTGTAGAATAGTCTGGTTGCAAAACACAAATTTTCATACATCCCTTTTTTTATTGCCAATTGCATATTTACTTCTTGCAAATGCATCGTTAATAATTTCTGTTACCAAGGTTGCAAAACCAACATTGCTCATTTTTAATATGGCACCAATCGAGGTGTAGTCTTCATCTTCACTTATACCGCACTGTGCATTTACTTCAAGTACATACATTTTTTTTGTAATGGAATCCATTCTTACATCTACTCTCGTATAACCTATTCCTTTGCAGGCAACATATGCATCCCAACTAATTTCTTTTATTTCGTCTATTAGGTTTTCAGAAGGTAATGCATATTCATAAAAATTTGCTTCATTCGGCATAGCAGTTTCATCTTCATAAATTTCCCAAAGCCTATCAAAACTTAAAAATTTTTCTTTCTCAGGTAAAGACTCATGGAAAATTCTTTCAACAGGTGTATAAATTTTTGCATGTTGAGGGTTGTTGTAACTCCCAGTTATAAAGACCGTATATTCAGGACCTGTAATGAATGACTCTGCAATAATTCCATCAGTTGCTAAATTCCATCCACGATAGCCTTCAAACATTTTATCAATTTGAACTTGCAATTCCGTTTCGCTTTCTACTACATTATTAATCCCTACACCCATACTTCCTCCACTCACAGATGGCTTTACTATTATTGGAGTTCCTAATTTCTCGAAAATATTTTTTAGGTAATTTTCTTTTGTATGAATAGCTTCCCAAGCCGCAGTAGGAACATGTTTTTTATCAAAAGCCTGCTTCATGGGTATCTTAGAAGTCGTAATACTGTAAAAGTATTCATCTGCACCTGTATAAACCAATTGGTACTTTTCTAAAAGTTTTATTACAGAAATACCGGGTGTGCCATTTACTTCATCGCCATCACAAATATTTAGTACCACAGGAAAATGTTCACCTGAATCTCTCTCTAGTTTTATTTCTTCAATAACACTAGTGTATGTAAGCATCGTTATAGGTTGCCATACCCAAAGAAGTCCAAGCGTAGCAAAACATCTAGTATACTCTTCAATACTCTGACTAAAATCATAGTAGTAATCAATATTTGCATCATTGGTTTGAACATACGGTGCTAGTACCCAAATTTTTAATTTATGTAAAGGAATATCAGAAAATGAAAACATAAAAAGTTATAGAGCTATTTTATTAAGTTGTAATTGCTCTAGTATAAAGTTAGTTAATTGGTACTTATTTAAACTTTCTTTGCTTAAATGCGATGCCCCATTAATTAATTGTAAACATTGATTACTCTTACAGTTACAAACAAAGGGTTGAGACATATCCCATTCAGTGGAAGGATAGAAAAAACTAAGTTCCTCACCAGGTTGCAAATCTTTTAAAGCAATCAACTCCATGGAAGTAGTATCGAAAAAGACATTGGGCTCACAACTGTGATTTATGTATTGTAAATGCTCTGGTTGCAAAGTAATATGCACATCAATGCCAACTTGCACTGTAAGGTAAGTGGCATATGACTGGGTAATTCCTGCATGAAACTTACTAATGACTTCTCCTTTCTTAAAATAGTTAATAGCATGTAACGCTTTTTGAAGGTTATTTTCGTCTTGTAATACTTCTGTATTCAAATGGTTGCTTATAGTAATTTTGTTTTGGTACATGGCGAGCATTTTTGGTTTCCAGATAGACTATAGCAATCAGTATAAGTTTAATTTAAAAAAAATTATTCCAATAATATCGATATTCAGATCAATAGTCTTTCGGTATAATGCCAATGTAGTATTCGTTTAGGCCAATGCGAGCAGATTTTTAGGGATACATAGACTGTATTATTGATCATCCACAATATCATAAATGTAAAAAAGACCAATGCAAATTTCAGCATTGGTCATTTAAAAATTATTTAATATTTTTAATTAATCAACTTTTGTAATCTTAATTGTATTGGTGGCTAAATGCAAATCTATAGGTGTGCTACCAGTATTAATAACAACATCACCGGATTTTACAAAACCTCTGCTTTTTAAAATTTCAATTTGGTCAAAAATAATATCATCTAAGCTTTCTTCTTCATTATAGTAAAATGCTCTTACTCCCCAGCTAAGGCTAAGTTGACTTATTAAGCTTTTTTCTTTACTAAAAATATACAGTGGCGTTTTTGGTCTATAACTGCTAAGCATAAAGCCAGTATAGCCGCTTTGTGTCATTCCTATAAGTGCATGTGCATGACTTTCTTTAGCAAGATTACAAGCACTATAGCAAACCGCATCACTCAAAAAAGAAGGAGAATGGGGTTGAGGTGTTAGTATATCGTCTCTATCATAATCGTACAAGGTTCTTTCTGCTTCCATTATTATTTTACTCATAGTTTCTACAACAAGGGTAGGATACAAGCCTGTAGCAGTTTCGCCACTTAACATTACAGCATCAGCCCCTTCTAATACTGCATTTGCCACATCACTTACTTCACTTCTATTTGGCTTGGTGCGATCTAGCATGCTCTCCATCATTTGTGTAGCTACTATTACCGGCTTAGCACGGTGCATACATTTTTTTATAATATCTTTTTGGATTATTGGCACTTGCTCTATGGGTACTTCTACTCCCAAGTCTCCTCTTGCAACCATTACGCCATCACTTTCAATAATAATATCTCTTAGGTTTTTTATTGCTTCGGGCATTTCAATTTTTGCAATAACTTTTATTTTACTTTCGTGCTTTTTTAAAATACTCTTAAGTTCGGTAATATCTGCTTTTTTTCGTACGAATGAAAGTGCTACCCAGTCTAATTTTTGAGCAATTATAAATTGTAAATCTTCATAATCTTTTTCTGTCATAGATGGCATGGTAAGTTCGCTATCCGGCAGGTTTACACCTTTTTTTGGGGTAAGAATTCCACCTAATGTAACTCTCATCAAAACTTCCTTATCATTTAATACTTTTACTACTGCAAGTTCCATTTTTCCATCATCTAAAAAAATACGTTCACCCATTTTTACATCAGATGTAAGGTTAGGATAAGACACATATATTTTTTCATTTGTACCAACCATTTTTTCAATGGTAAAAATAAATTCATCTCCTTCTTTTAAAGTGAGTTTACCATTTTCTAAATCACCCACACGAAGTTTCGGTCCTTGCAAATCTCCCAATATTGCAATATTGTAAGGCTCTTCCTTTATTATTTTTCTTATATTTTCAATTACTGTAAGTTTATCTTGATGGCTACCATGCGAAAAATTTAATCTAAAAACATTTACTCCTGCTTTTACAAGTGAAAGTAATTTATCATAAGTATCGCATGCTGGACCAACTGTAGCTACTATTTTTGTTCTTTTCTGAGAATGCGTAATACCTGCCTCCTTATCCATCCCAGCGTGAATATATTTGCTTAAATTTTTTGACATTTTTTTATTTATTTGCTTAGTAAGTTTAGGGTTTAGTGGTTTAGATAGTTTAGACAGTTTAGGAACATAAGAGTCTTTTACTAAACTCTTATACTTTCTAAACCACTAAACCTAAGTAGCTAATATTTTTACAATTCTCATCCACTCTTCGCTTATTCTTTGCTTTCTTTTTACAGCTTCGTCTAGTGGCATATAGTTCATTTTATTATTTACAATTCCAATAAATACATTGAATCGTTGTTCCAGAAAACATTCAATAGCATGATACCCCATCCTGCTTGCAATAACTCTATCAAAGCAACTAGGTGAACCACCTCTTTGTATATGACCTAGTATGCAAACACGCAAGTCCTGTGTTGGAATTTCTTTTTTTATATACTTTGCCAATTCATCGGCACCTCCAAAATCTTCTCCCTCTGCAACTACGATCATGTTTACCAGCTTCTTCCTTTTTTGCTTTTCTTTTAGAGAAGTAATTAATTCTAAAATTGCAGTTTTCTTTTCCGGTATAAGAATATGTTCTGCTCCTGTGGAAATACCACTATGCAAAGCTATATAGCCAGCATCCCTACCCATTACCTCTATAATAAATAATCTATCATGCGCATCTGCAGTGTCTCTTATTTTATCGATTGCTTCTACAGCTGTGTTCACGGCAGTATCAAAACCAATAGTAAAGTCTGTGCCTGCAATATCTTTATCAATAGTACCAGGTAAGCCTATACAAGGAATATCATATTCGTTACTAAAAATCTGGGCTCCTCTAAAACTTCCATCTCCACCAATAACTACTAGACCCTGTATACCATATTTTTTTAAATTATTATAAGCTTTCTTTCTTCCTTCAGCAGTAAAAAATTCTGTACTACGAGATGTTTTTAAAATAGTCCCACCACGTTGTATAATATTTGCAACACTTCTGCTTTCCATTTTTTGTATCTCGCCCTCAACCATGCCACTATAACCACGCATAATACCATAAACTTCCATTCCATGATATAAACCTGTACGAACTACTGCACGTATTGCTGCATTCATACCAGGGCTATCTCCACCGCTTGTAAGCACTCCTATTTTTTTAATCTTCTTTTTCATTATTATGTTAGACGTTATTTGTTATTCGTTAAACGTTATTCATGATGTTACAATTGTCTCAAAACTAATTACCGATTCCTAATTACCAATTTAAATCCCTACATTCTCTCAGGCACTTCTGCACCCAATAATTTCATTCCGTGTTTTAAAATATTAGCTGTCATTATAGCCAACTTTAATCTTAGTTGCTTTTTTTCTTCACTTTCTGCATTTGCTATGGATAGCTCGTTATAAAAAGAATTAAAAGTTTTTGCAAGATTAAAAATATATACGGCCACTTTAGATGGATCTAATTCTTTTGCAGCTTCCAAAATGATAGCAGGATATTGCTCTGCACTTACTAAAATTTCTTTTTCATGTTTCAATAAATCCATTGATATTTTTACAGACACGTCCAATGGCACTTTCCTAAGAATACTTTGAATTCTTGCATACGTATATTGCACAAATGGTCCAGTAAAACCATGAAAATCTATTGACTCCTCAGGGTTAAAAACCATTTTCTTTTTAGGATCTACACGAAGCAAATAAAACTTCATAGCGCCAAGACCAAGTGTGCGATATAGTTTTACCAACTCATCTTCTGTAAAATCTTTTATTTTGCCTAACGCTTCCGTATGCTTTTTTGAAGTATTTATCATTTCCTCTACCAAATCATCTGCATCTACAACTGTACCTTCTCTACTCTTCATTTTACCTGTAGGTAATTCTACCATGCCGTAAGAGAGATGATGGATAGCATCAGCCGACGATACACCCAATTTTTGTGCAATAAGCTTAAGCACTTTCATATGATAATTCTGCTCATCGCCAATTACATAAATACTTTCATCTATTTTATACTCATCATATTTTTGTTGCGCTAATCCTATATCTTGAGTAATGTAGACGCTTGTTCCATCTTTACGCAGTACCAATTTTTCATCCAATCCTTCAGCAGTCAGGTCTATCCACACACTCGTATCTTCTTTGCTGTAGAAAACATTTTTATCTAACCCAAGTTGTACAATTTTTTTTCCTAACAAATAAGTATTGCTTTCGTAATATATTTTATCAAAATCGCTCCCAATATTTTTATAGGTAACATCAAAACCATCGTACACCCATTGGTTCATTTCTTTCCAGAGCTTTAATACTTCGGTATTTCCTGCTTCCCAATCTTGCAACATTTGCTGTGTTGATAGCATAATGGGAGCTTCCTTTTCTGCATCTTTTTCCGCTTTCCCACTAGCTACTAGTTCCTCTATTTGACGCTTATATTCATCGTTGAATTTTACATAATAATCTCCTACAAAATGATCTCCTTTTTTATTTTCTGTTATTGGAGTTGCGCCATTTGCGAAGAGCTGCCATGCAATCATACTTTTACAAATATGTATACCTCTGTCGTTTACAATACAACTTTTAAAAACTTGATACCCACATGCTTTTAAAATTTCTGCCACAGACCACCCTAAAAAATTATTTCTTAAGTGGCCAAGGTGCAATGGTTTGTTGGTATTTGGAGAAGAATATTCTACCATTACCTTTTTCCCATTTTTTGGATGGGTTCCAAAGCAAATGTTGTTGTAATTTTCTGATAAAAGGGTTAACCAATAGTTATCTGAGATGGTAAGGTTTAAGAATCCTTTAATAATATTGTAAGAAGTTATTAAGCCTGTTGAATTGGCAATCAAATCATTACCAAGCTCTTCTCCTAATAAATCGGGGCCTTTACCTGTTTTTTTTAACAATGAAAAAAGCACGACGGTATAATCACCCTCAAATTCTGGTTTTGTGTTGTTTATTTGGAAATCTTTTTCCGAAAAACTTAGTTGATAAAGCTTGTTTAAACTAATAATTACTGCTTCTTGCAGCATTTTCACGATGCTCATATGCCCAAATGTAGCAAAAAATGTTTGGTTTTTCTAAAACCAAGTAGCGAAGGATGAAATCTTGACATAAAAATAAGTTTGCAAGGTTTACTAGCAATAAAAAGAGGGTACATTTTTAGATAGATTTATTACCCCTTTAGTTGTCTAAAATATGATTGATCTAGCATCGAATTTTAAATTTAATCGTCAGAAAAGCTAATAATTTTATAAATAAATTATTACTGGTCACATAAATTTAAAATGCTCTTAATGATTGTAACAAAAAAATACTTTTTTCTAAGATATATTTAACCCTGCTTGGAATGTATTAAAATTTACCATTCAATCTCAATTATTTGTAATTATTTTTTATCTTCATCCCATGAGATATGTTTTAGGATTATTGTTTTGTTTGGTTTGCACAACCTCTTTTGCTCAAACGAAATATGCAACTGTAGTGGGTGTAGTGGTAGATGAAAACGATTTACCCTTAAAAAAAGTATCCATCATTGTATTGGGGAAAAACTCTGGCGTTACTAGCACAGACAGTGGCACATTCTCCATAAAAGTTCCTGCACAAAAATCTCTTGCGCTTGTTTTTTCTAGAACTGGATACGCTACTACACAAAAAAACTTTTTCTTAAGCAATGATGAAACAGAAAATGTTTTGGTAAAAATGCAACCAAGTGGAAAAACGCTCGATGCTGTAACTGTGGGTGCAGAAAAAGAAAGAAAAGAAACTGGTTTAATAAAAATAAATCCAAAAACTGCGGTTATTGTTCCTAGTACTATTGGAGGTGTGGAAGGACTTATAAAAACATTGGTTGGAAGCAATAATGAACTTTCTTCCCAATACAATGTGCGTGGCGGCAACTACGATGAAAATTTAATTTACATAAACGATTTTGAAATTTACCGTCCCTATTTAGTAAGCAGCGGACAACAAGAGGGATTGAGCCTTATAAATCCTGAATTAACAAGAAATATAAATTTTTATACAGGTGGTTTTCAAAGCAAGTATGGCGATAAAATGAGCAGTGTTTTAGATATTCAATACAAAAAACCTGCAGCATTTGCCGGAAGTGCTTATGTAAGTTTATTGGAAGCTGGCCTAGCATTGGAAGGCAGTTCACGCAATGGAAAATTTTCTTATGTTACAGGTGTGCGCAATAAAACAAATAGAAATTTGCTAAAGAGCCAGCCTACTGCTGGCGCATACATTCCATCTGCAGCTGATGCACAAGGACTTTTTAGTTATAAGCTATCAGATAAATTGCAGCTAGATTTATTGGGTATTATCTCTACATCTAGGTTTACCTACTTTCCTGAATCGGTAAAGAAAACCACTTCTGTTTTTTCTCCATTCTTTACAGCAAACCTTGGCCTAGATGTGTTTTTTGAAGGGCAAGAAAAAGATAGATACACATCAAGTTTAATTGGCTTATCACTATCGCAAAATGTAAATAAAAAAACTAAGCTAAAGTGGATGCTCAGTCGTTTTAAAGATGTAGAAAAAGAAAATTTTGATATTACGGGTGCTTATCTTTTCGGGGATAGGGATTTTGATAATAGCAGCCCTACTTTTGGGCAAATAACAAACCCACTTGGTGCAGGCTTATACCAAAACTATGCAAGAAACGAATTGAACATTGATGTATATAATGCAAGCCACAAAGGGAGCTACGAAGTAAAAAAGCACTTTGTACAATGGGGTATTTCTGCAGAGCAAACAAACATAAAGGATAAGCTTGCGCAATTTGAATACAGAGATAGTGCAGGTTATTCTTTGCCATATACACCTGGTGCATTGAGCATTTACGATGTGCAAAATAGCACGGCAAATTTATCTATACAAAAGTACAGTGGCTTTGTACAAGACAATATTCATTTACTTAAAACCAAGGCTGATATTACTTTACAGCTTGGCACTCGTTTCAATTACAATAGTTTGAACCAAGAATTATTGATTAGCCCAAGAGCACAGTTGAGTTATAAACCATTTGGCAAAAAAGACATTGTGTATAAAATAGCTGCTGGTGTTTATAGCCAACCACCATTTTATAGAGAGTTGCGAAAAAACGATGGTACACTTAACACAAATATAAAAGCACAAAAAAGTATACAAGTTGTTGGAGGAATTGATTACAATTTCATTGGCGTAGGTAATAGACCAATGCGCTTTACATCGGAAGCATATTATAAATCTTTAACCGATGTGG
>JANMFB010000049.1:0-3652 GCA_031377605.1 Ferruginibacter sp. | reverse complement strand
TGATAAAACCTATCTTTTGCATCTACTTTAAAATTTTCTAAGGTTGCAGGATTATTCTTTTGCAAATCTTCTTTTATTCTTTGTGCAGTAAACGTCATAAAACTATGTTGAAGTTTTACTTTTGTAGTCGATGGTATTTGTTGCCATACCAAATGAATATGATTACTCATTATTACAAACGCATACAGTTTAACCTTATTCTCTTTTACACAAAAATGCAAACTTTCAACAATGATATTTTTGTATTTATCTTCTTCCAAAAGATGCTGCCAATTAAGTATTGTGGCAGTGTAAAACTGAGGCCATTCTATGGGTTAATTCATCTTAATGAATATAAAAATATAACTTTTTTTAAGGAAGGCTACACGAGTTGTTGGCACGCTTGGCTACTTAGCCTGCGCTGCATGCCAACAACGGCGGCTCTACAATTATCGAACGGCGAAATAAGAAGCTTCTTATATACACCAACAGCGGCATAAAAAATATTTTAGAAAAAGTAAAGCTTATTGAACAGCTTGACGAACCACAACAAAAATCACTATTCGTTTTTATTGATACGGCTATCTCTAATAAACGACTTAGAGATACTTTAAATAATGCCCTTAGTGTAGCTTCATAATTTTTATTGTGTATAACTTTTTATCGCCTTATATGGTACTTAATGTTGCTTATAGGGCATAAAAAAACCACCATGCTTTTTATAGCATGGTGGTGTAATATTTTTCTTTTTTAAACACCAAACAGATTTGTGTCACTCATTAATTAGATTTTTTATTTAGTGTAGATTCTTTTAATAATTGAGTAAGTAAATAACTATACAACTGTTTATCAATTGGAATAGGGATTGTTATTACAGATAACCAATATTCTCCATACCTTTTTCCACTTATATCCTTAACAACAAAATATGAGAGATTTCCTTGGACTTCTTTTGGGTTATCAACTCTTGTAATAAATTCATTACGGTATCTATGAAGTTCAAAAGCTTTCTTAAACAATTTTTTATTTCCTTTATTTAGTTTTACAAGCCTTTTTTCTTTCACTTTTCCTACACTATCTACACTTATGTAATATTCCGAGTAACAACACCCTTTTTTGAATACTACATAATATTTTTCATCAGATATTGAGTACAATATCTTATCAGCTTTAATACTATCAAATTTACTAAGTACAAAATCTGCTTTAGCTCTACTCACCTTAGATAACGAATCAATTTTTTTTTCTAATGCATTTTCCTGTGCCGTACAAATACTACCACTTAGAAAAAACATTAATATAATTATTATACTTTTCATAGTGCTATTGAATATATGGTAATTTTTGAGGCTCTATAATATGTCCTTGTCCATAGCCACCATGGTCTGAACCATCTCTTTGAGGTAACCCTAAAATTCTTCTTACTAAATTATCGGCTCTAATTGCATTTGAGTTATTCAATTCTGGTGATTCTTTTCTCGATGAAGGAATACCGTGGCCAAATACTTCATGTCCTGATGTTACTGCTCTCTCAGTATTTTTCCCTGGAATACCTGAAATTATAAATGAGTGAGAGCCTGCGTCGGTAGGTACATTAAAGCCCTCTCCACCTAATCCCGCAACTATAGCTGCATTTGTAGTTTCGTTTGGTATCATTTCATTACCAACGCCATTCTGTATGGTATTGAAATGATTTTTTAATGCAGCAGTACCTTCAATAGATACGGCATCAGTATTACTTAAATACTCAACTGTATGAACTTTATCCGAGTTAATTGTATTGGTAACCATATCTACATAAGCTTTCTCATCTGTAGTCATGCTAACACCGTCTAATGCTTTGGTTAAATCTGCTCCATCAATTTTGTTAAAGCTCTTTCCCCTAACATCAATTAATGACCTTACATTAGCAAACTTATTATCAGCTAAAACTTTATGAATATCCTCTTTCATTTTTCTAGCATCCTGCCTTGTTTCTCCTATAATTTCGTCAGGAGCCATCCCATCAGGGTCTATAAAACGTATTGGATTATTAAATGCATAATTATATGGCGACCATCTTCGCATTTGGTCGCTCTTAGGGTCTGACGTGTGCCACCTTCCTATTTGTGGGTCGTACATTCTTGCACCAAAATCTAACCACTCTAAACCACTACCATCTGCAAACTCTTTTGATTGTAACTCTTTGCCATTAAAGCCTATTTTATTAATTAATGAACCCGCAGATTGCGAACATAAATTAAACATTTTCTCACCGAACGGATAATAATGCGTCTCCTCCACCATCGGACCTGTAAAATGCTGCACCACCAAGTTATCAAAGAACACATCCCGGTTTTGGGTTTCGTTACTCAAATATACAAACAAATAACCGCTTTTGGTTATCGGGATATTCTGTTCGGCAAGGGTTTGTATATCATTGCTGTAGCCAGGTACTGGTATAAAACCACTGCCTGCTGGTACATAGTTAAATTGCTCATCTATCAACATCCAATTTAAATATGCCTTTGGCTGTGCTGGTTCTTCTGGATTTTCTGGGTGGTTATCTAAAAAGCTTTGTATGCCTGCAAGCAAGGGACTACTTGCTCCGGCAAGTTGTGGAGCAGTAACTTTATTCCCACTAAGGCTCGATGCACCGCCAGATAATGTGCCTAATAAACTATTAAAAACATCTTCTTCTACATTACTACCTCCATTGGTTACCACTACACTTGAGGGATACCAAACTTTTGTTCCCAAATCTATTTTATCGCCAGCAATTACTTTTAATGTAAGTGCTGCACCAATCTTTTTACCGCTTCCATTAAGCCTACTAATATACTCATTGGGGCTGGTAGTAGGATCTTCGGGATAGCTTGTTCCGTTGGGGTCTATGGTTATTGAACACCCTTCACAAATTTCTCCACCACCACTAGTTGCTATACCAGTAGTGTTTACATTTTTCACCAAGAAAGCAGTTTCTTCAATATTACTAAAAAGTTGTACCTCTGCAGGACGTGCTGCTGTATCAAAGGTTGCCATATATCTGTGCACATCTTCTTGGTCTGTAATAACGGCTCTTATATTTCCTAAATGATCTTTGAGCATATAATCATAAAATAAACCTGCCGTAGTTGAACCGTCTAAATTATATTGTATGCCTTTGCGAACCCTGCCTTCTTCGTGCCCAAAAAATTGCAACTCGTCATTTTCATACACAAAGCCATTTATATATGATGTAACGGTTGTTTTTGCAGGACTTACTGTATTATCTACTGTTGTTTTCTTTAGTTTATTTCCTGCTGCATCGTAGGTATATGTTATGGTTCCTTTTCCAGTAACTGTTATTACTGATGGTAGGTTAAGGTGGTTATACACAATGCTACTGATTGCTTTGTTGTTATCTAGTTTAAGATTACCGTTTACATCGTAATCATAATCTGTAATTATATTAAAAGCCGATTGTGTACTATTAACCGTTAAGCTTGCTTTGTATCCACTTTGAGGATGGGTAATATTGGTTTTCGCCCTTGTTGGTATTTTAATTTAAATAACATACTCCAAAATACCTGTATCGCCACATTGGTATTCCAAATCTACAAAAAAGCTGTGAATTTTTAGTTTAGTTTCGTGAAGCGCAGCCGTTGTTGGTATGCAGCGCTGGTAAAGAAGCCAAGCGTACCAACAACACATT
>JANMFB010000034.1:0-32917 GCA_031377605.1 Ferruginibacter sp. | reverse complement strand
GTCTCACTTTGCCTTTAATGGATGAAGCGGCAATTGTAAAAGTGATAGAACTATGGCAAAAAGAATTCAGCGATCTTTCGAGCAATACATCAATTAAGTACATTCAGATTTTTGAGAACAAAGGCCAAATGATGGGTTGCAGCAACCCTCATCCGCATGGGCAAATATGGGCTTCCTCTTCTGTTCCATTAGAGTTGAGCAAAGAGACTAATGAACAAAAGAAATACTATGATAAGAACCAAACAAGTTTATTAAGTAATTATTTAAAACTTGAATTGCAGTTACAGGAGCGTATCATTATAGAAAATGAACACTTTGTTGCTTTGGTACCTTTTTGGGCGGTATGGCCGTTTGAAACCATGATTATAAGCAAACGGCACATACAAAATATACTTCAGTTTACTGAGGACGAAAAAAAATCTTTAGCAATAATTTTAAAAGAATTAACAACCAAGTACGATAACTTATTTAATATATCCTTTCCATATTCTGCAGGTATGCACCAAGAGCCAGTTAATGATGGGACGCATGAAGAATGGCATTGGCACATGCACTTTTATCCACCATTGTTGCGCAGCGCAAGCGTAAAAAAATTTATGGTCGGTTATGAAATGCTTGCCAATCCGCAAAGGGATATTACAGCAGAAGTAGCTGCAGCAATGTTGAGGAATCTTTCTACCAATCATTTTAAAAATAATCGTGTATAAAGCAATCGTTTTAATAAAGTTTAAAATAAAAAGAATGAAAAAAATACTTCATTACCTTATTCTGTTAGCATTCAGCAATCAACTTAGTGCCCAATTGATCATATATCAAAACTATAATCAAACAGGCACCAATGCTACATGTGTATCTAATAGTATTTACAACGGAGCTACAATTCCTAGCGGTTTGAATAATGGTATAAAATCCATAACACTTAGCCAGGGTTTTCAAGCAGTATTGGCTGTTAATGAAGATGGATCAGGAGAGAGTTTTTGTTACGTGGCTACTACAAGCACTGTAACGGTAAACCTTGCTCTACCTTTGCAGGATAAAGTTTCGTTTATACGTGTATTACCCATTACAAGTGTAAATAAGAAAGGGGCTTGCACCCCTATTGATATAAATCCTGTTTTATTAAATGTACCTTGGTTTTACGACTGGGGTGTCAATGATAATTCAGCCACAGGCAGAGAGTATGCACTTATGGCGTGGGATGAAAATTGGGTAGATACCGAAGCTAAAATAGATGGATATATAGCTAAACCTAATATCACTTCTTTACTTACTTTTAATGAGCCTGATGGAATTGGGCAGGCTAACATTACATGGTATAATGGCGCTTCTCTTTATAAAAAGCTATTACGTACTGGCTATAGAATGGGATCGCCAGCTACAACAGAATCGCAATACAGAGTCTGGTTGCTTCAATTTATGGATAGAGCAAAACGAGACAGCCTACGTGTAGATTATGTTGCCGTTCATTGGTACGATTGGGGTGGCTGGTTTTCAGATGGTTTTCAGGTTAATCCAGATATAAATGTAGTGTTTAATAGGTTTAAAAGTTATATATCCGCTGCATACAATCTTTATAAAAAACCAATTTGGATTACTGAATTTAATGCCAATGTTAACAGACCCACAGCAGTACACCAAGCTTTTATGGCATTGGCTTTACCTTGGTTAGAAACCAATCCACAAGTGGAGCGATATTCTTATTTTTTTGAGGATAATTCTCCCGAAGCAGTAAGTGGCGTATTGACACCTCTTGGGCAATTTTATAAAGACCATGTATCAACACCTGCAATTACAACAAACATTGTGGACACAAGAAGCGCTTTCTCCGAAATTGTTTCTTGGAACACATCTGCACTTACAGGAGGAGGGCAGTCTGTAACCAACTTCATGCCTACTTCAATAGCAACAGACCTTGTGGCTGTTACAGGTTTAACAAGGGGGTCGGGTACTACATTGTCTTCAGGTTCAATTTCTAATGGTTTTTGGGGGGCCAATAGTTTTTCTACAACCACAGCAGCGGCTGGTATTACAGCTAATAAATTTCTAACTTTTCAATTACAATCTACCAACGGAAAAAATGTTAGCTACAACTCAATAGACAGCTTCAAAATAAGGATTGCATCGGATGGGCCTATTGCTTACCAAGTAGACTACCAAATTAATGCTGGTGCATTTATGCAGGCAGGTATATTAACAGGCCCTACTGCTACTACTGGAAATTATACGCTTAGCCCTCTCGATTTATCGGGAATAGCGGCATTGCAAAATGTACCACCTACATCCATAGTAACATTTAGGGTTACACCATATAATGCCAGCGGAACAGGTGTGTTCTACTTTGGTGCTGGTCCTTCTGATGTAGGATCAGATTTTAGTATTACCGGTAAAATTTCAAACTAGTAATTAATTAATCAAGAAAATATATTGAACAAACAACAACCATATAACAGGTACAAATACATTTTACAACAAAAGATGAAATTCGTTTTTCTTTTGAATGCATTAGTATGTGTACTATTATTTTCAACCAATGTTAAAGGCCAAGTTACAAAAGTAGCCAAGCCAAATATTGTATTAATTTATACAGATGATGTTGGCATTGGCGATGTAAGTTGCAATGGCACATCGACAGTTAAAACGCCCAACATTGATAAACTTGCTGCAAATGGTGTGAAGTTTACCAACGTTCATACTACATCTGCAACCTGCACTCCATCTAGGTTTTCTCTGCTAACAGGTTCTTATGCTTGGCGTAAACAGGGTACCGGCATTGCGCCTGGTGATGCGGCTTTAATTATTCCAACAGATAAAGAAACGTTACCAGCCATGTTGCAAAACGCAGGTTATACAACAGGTGTTATAGGAAAATGGCACTTAGGTTTGGGACCAAAAGGAGGACCCGATTGGAACAACGATATAAAACCAGGTCCAAAAGAAATTGGTTTTACGTATTCTTTTTTAATGCCTGCAACAGGTGACAGGGTGCCTTGTGTGTTTGTAGAAAATCAGAAAATTGTAAACCTTGACAAAAATGATCCAATAACTGTAAGCTATACAACCCCCATAAATGCTGATGATGCAACCGGTAAAAAAAATCCTGAGCTTTTAAAAATGCAACCATCTCATGGGCATAATATGAGTATTGTAAATGGAGTAAGTAGAATTGGGTATATGACCGGCGGAAAATCAGCCTTATGGATTGACGAAGAAATAGCCGATGTATTAGTTGATAAATCAATCAGGTTTTTTGATAACAATATTCAAAAACCTTTTTTCCTTTATCTAGCAACACACGATATTCATGTACCCCGTATGCCGCACTCTAGGTTTGTAGGCAAAAGTGGTATGGGGCCAAGAGGAGATGCCATTTTGCAACTTGATTGGACAGTTGGAGCAATCGTTGCCGCTCTTAAAAACAGAAAATTGCTCGAAAATACAATCATCATTTTTACTAGTGACAATGGTGCGGTTATTGACGATGGATACAAAGACAGTGCAGTTGAAAAATTGGGCAATCATAAACCCAATAGTTTATTTAGAGGTGGTAAGTACAGTGCTTTTGAAGGCGGAACTCGGGTACCTTTTATTTTATCTTGGAAAGGAAATGTAACGAAAGGAAAAACCTCTAACGTTTTATTAAGTCAGGTTGATTTATATGCTTCCTTAGCAGCTTTAACAGGCCAAAAAATACAAGCAGGTAATGCGCCAGATAGCAGAAATTATTTAGCTAGTTTTTTAAATAAATCTGACAGATCTAGGGATCATGTAATTGAACAATCAATCAATAATACACTTTCAATTATGGTTGGCCAATGGAAATATATTGAGCCATCTAACGGTTCGGCAATTAATCAAAATACCAATACTGAATTAGGTAATTTAAAGCTACCGCAGCTTTATAATTTAAAGTACGACCCTGGCGAAAAAAATAATATAGCAGACAAAGAAATTGAACGAACACAAGAAATGAAAGGGCTACTGGAAAAAGTAAAAAAATTGTTTGACAGTGGTTAGTGAGCAATTCACAATCATAATCAAAAAAAATGACAGAATTATTTCTTAGTAATATCCCCTTTAACAAATTAAAAAAATAAATACATGAAAAAAATTAACTTATTTATTATTGCCGCCTTTATTACCAGTTTGGGTTATGGGCAAATGACGGAGGACTTTAACTACGCCACTAACGACTCTCTAAAAACAACTGGCACGGGCTTTCCTGCTTGGTCACAATTTTCAACTGGGTTACCAGGGCTTTTTGTAAACAGCAATGGGTTAAGTTACCCCAACTCACCCTCATCTAGCGTAGGTTTTGGTGTAAATGTAGCAGCGGGGCAAGCAGTAACAGCAAAATCTGCCTTATTGGGGCACACCAATACTAACGGAGCGGTTTGCTACACGTCGTTTTTAATAAGAGTAAGTAGTTTAAGTGGCAATTCCACGAATGGCTTTAATTTTATCGGTTTAATGGTTAGTACAATTTCTAGCACCTCTGGCGTAAGCTCAAGAGTTTTAGTTAGACAGAATGGAGCTGGATTTAGTTTTGGCATTGGCAAATCAGCTGTCGCCTTACCGAACGTATTATTTGAAAGTACTGTACGAAATTTCAACCAAACCTATTTAGTAGTAGTTAAATACACAGTAACTACAACTGCAAGTGCCACTGACGATGTTGTAGAACTATGGGTGAACCCAACATTAGGAGCGTCTGAAACATCTTCAAACATTTCGACAACTCTTGGTACTGATGCAGGTAATCCACTAATAGGCCCGGTTATAAATCCAAGGGGCACAGGTGCACCCAGTTTTGAAATAGACGCTATTAGAGTTGGGCTCAATTGGGCATATGTAACTCCAATAGCAGTTCCAACACTTACAGTAACCCCATCAACTCCTCTTACCATTGCAACGGTGCCGGTAAATACAAACTCTCCTTCGGTGTCTTTTAACCTTGCTGGTACTTTTCTTTCGCCTGCACCGGGCAATATCACTGTTACTTCACCTAATCCTGCTTTTCAAGTGTCTAGTGATAATATTACTTTCAGCAGTTCTATTAACATTCCTAATACAACTCCTACACTTGCTGCAATACCTGTTTATGTTCGTTTTTCGTCGGCAACTGCAGGAGGAGCAACCGTTAATTTAACCATAACCGGTGGTGCTGTAGCAGTACCACCTACAGTAACAGTAAACGCAGGGGCTGGCACGCCATTTTTTAGTAAATCTACTGGTAGCCTAGAGGTTCCAAGTACTTGGGGTACTGCAGCAAATGGTACTGGTACTGCACCAATCGATTTTACTTCGGATTACCAAATTTTTACAATTTGTAACAGATCTACCTATGAATTGCTTGATAACTTTCAGGTATTTGGTATAGGCTCAAAAATTGTTGTTGGAAATGGAACGGACGCTATAAATCTTAAGTTGCCAGCAAGCTTTACTATACTTAACGATGTTGATCATAAGGTTGATGTGAGTAACAATGCCACACTAGACATTGCAAATAAAATATATCGCAGTTCTGGCCCTGGCGATTTTAGTAAAACTCCTTTTCCTTATTTTGGCGTAATGGATAATAACAGTACAGTTCAATACACTTGGAATGGCACAGATATAACTGATACAGTGCGTATTCCTGCAGAATCATTCGGCAACTTAAAATTAATAAATGGTCTTAAATATTTTTCTTCTGGTTTTGCGTTTGCTAACGGAACTTTAGACATTACCAATGTTGTAGGTCTAAATGGCACAGGCAATGGATCTGCCAGTATTCTTGTAAGAGGAAACGTTACGTTGAGTGGTTCTTCTTTTGATGTTGGAGGTGTTGCAGACGCTAATAGAATTAATTTGAATTTAGGGGGAGCAGTTACACAAACATTAAGTGGGGGTGATTTTGTTGTAGGTCAATTGAGAACGCAAGCGATATCTCCAACAGTTCTGGCGTTTCCCTTAAATATTGTTTTAGGTGCTAACACCAATATAATAACGGGTACTACAACAGCCGGTGGGTTTAATTTGCAACAACCAACACATAACCTTTCTTTGAATGGAAATACACTCACAATGAGTAATGGGTCTACATTTTTGTCGACTAACCAAGGTACAATTAGTGGTACTAGCACTTCCAATTTAATTATTGATAGAAATACTAGCACAACTGCAATAGGTACAGCTCGTTTTGCAGCAGGAGGCCAAGTGCTTAATAACTTTATTTACAATTCAATAGGTACAGGTACTCATAACCTAGTAATTGCTGCGCCTTTAACGGTAAATGGTATTTTAGGTTTGAATGCTGGTAATATATTACTAGGTACCAACAACCTTACTGTGGCAGGTACGCTCAGCGGTGGATCTTCATCTGGTTATATTGTGACCAATGGAACAGGTCTTTTAAAAATTAATGCAGTAGGTGCAACTGGTAAAACTTTTCCTGTAGGGCCGAGTACAACACTTTATCATCCTGCTACAATAACCAACACTGGAACTCCGGATAATTTTTCGGTAAACGTAGCATCTACAGCTCCTTCTTGTGCCCTTGCAGCAGAAAGTGTAACAGCAAGGTGGATCATTACAGAAGAAACAGTAGGTGGGTCTAATTGCAGCATCTCACTTAATTATACTGGGGGTGGAACCGGTGTTACTTATTCGGCAGCAGCGGCTAAAGTGGTAGACTGCGGTGGAAGTGGTCCTACATACTACGGCAATGGATCAGTAACGGGTACTATAGCATCTGGTACGGGCTTTACTTCATTTTCTCCGTTTGGTATAACAAGTCAATTAGCGATATTACCCGTTACATTTATTAATTTTTCTGGCAGCCGCACAAGTAAAGGTAATAAACTTACCTGGGTAACTAGCAGCGAACAAAATAACGTAGGGTTTGAAGTACAGCGATCAACAGACGGTCAGAATTTTACAAGTATTGGATTTGTAAATACGCAGGCACCTGGTGGTGGCACGAGCAACCTTACCTATAATTTTATAGATGATAATATCAATAAAGCTGCAGTTCATTATTATAAGTTGCGCCAGGTAGATATCAACAATCAAAGTAAAAACAGTGGTATAGTTACAATAAAAGGAGAACAAACTACTGTATTTACCATTGATGGTATTGCACCGAACCCAGTGCAAAATAATTTAATCGCAAGCATTAGCAGTCCAACAAAAAATCGTATCAATTTACAGGTAATAGATATGATGGGAAGAATGGTACAGCAACAACAGGTTATCATACAAGAAGGTACTAATGTTATTCCGGTAAATGTTTCAACACTTCGTAGTGGTATATATTTGCTGAAAACTATTTCTTCTGATAACAATCAAATTCCTGCTGTAAAGTTTATTAAGCAGTAAATGATGTGATGATAAAACTGTAAAAAGTAAAAAGTAGGTGTAAGAATAGGTAACAGGATTGTGAGATGGCATAGCGTAAAAACTAAGCTATTTCAGATCTTGTTACCTTTCTTTTTTGAGAGAAATTAATTTATTATTTTACCATTTTGCAGCAAATATTATCCCAGGCTTTTAAAAGATGACAGGTTAAATTTCCTTCTATCTTATTAATAATATAATCAACCTCAACAGGTGTCGTGAACGATAAGGAGAGACCATTCTCGAAGATTGAAACTTCAGTTATCGCCATATATTTCAAAAACAAGATATACCGAAGATATTCTTAAAATTAATTGAAGGCCAAAAGATCTGCTTATACTTCTTAACATCGGGTAGGTAAATTTTTTAACGAAATAGGTATAATCTCTAAGCTTTCAAATCTTCCGAAACTTTGCCTATTTTTTCTAAATCCTTCAAAAATCGGTTAGAAATTCGTCCAGCCATCCCGTCTTATTAGGACAAATTTACTTAATTGTTAATTTGTCCTTTTTTATTTTCCTACTTTGCCATTTATAGTTGTATATATTTCAATTTCTATTATTCCATTTTATTGACCAATTAAATGGTTCTAAAAGATTTACTGATATATTTTTTCAATAGAAATGACATGTGAATTATATAACATTATTCATTTTTTTTGTAACAATACTTTTTTTTTGGAAGCTACCTTCATTTAAAAAATGAAAGTTTTTGTAACGTTAACATGTTTGTACGCACTTAGTTTTATTAATTGTAAAAGCAATGCCAAGCAGAAGGATGCTTTAGTAAGCAGCAAAAAGAATAATAAAGAAGCAGTTGGTAATTTGTACGAAAATGCCGAAAAATTTGATTCTCTAGGAATTGATAACTTTCTAGATAAATATCCAAAATTTAATTCTATAAAAATGGAATTGGACTCATTTTATTATGATAGGCAATATTCCTTTGTTTGGCACTACAATAAAATTATAAATCCACAATATGCTAATTTATACAATCATTTAAAAAATATAGCGGATGATGGGAAAAACAATCAGTTGCCATATTTGAATGAATTTAAATTAATACTCGATCATAAAAAATCTGAAACTAAAAATATAGAATTAGAACTGATGCTAAGTGCACAGTATTTTAATTATACAAAAACTGTTTGGACTGGCTTATCCGAAAAGCAAACAAAGGCTATTAACTGGTATTTGCCACGAAGTAACGTATCGCATGCTTCCATGTTGGATTCTTTATTGCAAGGTAAAGATGTACTTGCCAATCCGCCTGTTTATAGGCAATATGGATTACTCAAGACTGAGTTGAAAAAATATAAGGGTATAAAAAATTCAGGAGGATTTCCATATATAAGTAATGGTGATTATAATTTTAAGATTAGTGATAGTTCAATACTAATTACTAACCTAAATAAGTGGCTAAGTTTGTCGGGAGATTTGACTGCTTCCAATGCTACTAATATTTATGACGAACAATTTGTACAAGGTATTAAAAAAGTGCAGCACCACTTTGGGTTTAAAGAAGATGGCATAATAAATGCCTCGTTGATAAAAGAAATGAATGTCCCAATAGAGACGAGAATAGAACAAATTTCACTAAACATGGAACGTAGCCGATGGCTGCCATTAAATAGTTTGGTTGATTATGTTGTAGTTAATATACCCGAGTATAAATTACACGTTTATGAAAATAATGCTCATTTGTGGGATATGGATGTTGTTGTAGGAAGAGCAGCAAACAAAACAGTGCTATTTTCTGGAAATATTAAATATGTTGTTTTTAGCCCTTATTGGAATGTGCCCTCGGGTATTTTACGAAAGGAAGTTTTGCCGGGTATTCGTAGAAACAGAAATTATTTAGCAAAACATAATATGGAGTGGCATGATGGCAAAGTGAGAGAAAGGCCAGGGCCTAACAATTCGCTTGGGTTGGTTAAATTTTTATTCCCAAACAATTATGATATATATCTACATGACACTCCGGCTAAATCTTTATTTGGGCAAAGTAGTCGTGCTTTTAGCCATGGATGTATAAGACTTGCAGATGCAGAAAAATTTGCAAACTATTTATTAAAAAATGATACTGTATGGACTCCACAAAAAATAAATACTGCTATGAATGCAGGTGCGGAACAGTTTGTGAATTTAAAAAAAGCTGAAGCGGTTTACATCGTTTACTTTACTACTTGGGTAGATGTGAATGGACAACTGAATTTTAGAAAAGATATTTATGGTAGGGATGAGAAATTGAAAGCCATGCTCTTGTAAAATTATATTCATAGCCTTATTAAAGGATTAATTAAGAAATATTAACAAATTACCATTAAAAAATTTAAACATGAACTGGTACATACTTATTCCATTTATAGTTTTAGCCATTTTGCTTATTTCTTTTTTAATAAAGCGAAACCAAAAAGATGAAAAAGATTTTGAACAACAAGAAAATTATATAAATACCAAAGAAGAAGTTAATGATATTATATCTGGTGAGGAGCTACATTAACTTTTAATGAATAATTATGGATCATATTAAAATTATATAAAATGAAAAGAATAATGATTGCATTGGATTATAATCCTACAGCAGAGAAAATAGCAGAACAAGGTTTTTCGCTCGCAAAAAATATGAACGCACAAGTTATATTATTACATGTAGTGTCAGCGGATAAATACTACGCAGATATAGATTATTCTCCTATAATGGGATTTTATGGAGATAAATATTTTAAAAATCCTACTACCTTTGATATGTTACCTGCTGCACAACATTTTTTGAATAGTACGAAAGAGCATCTTGGTGATATTACCATAGAGACGATAGTAAAACAAGGTGATTTTGCTGAGATTATTTTGCAAACGGCACAAATACAGGAAATAGACATTATAGTTATGGGCTCACATAGCAGACGTTGGTTGGAAAAAGTATTGATGGGCAGCGTTACAGAAAAAGTACTAAGCGAAACAACAATTCCAATGCTCATTGTACCAACAAAAAAATGAGAAATTAATTTTTATGGAAAAGGAAAGTGACTCTGTTATAAATGAAATAACCGAAAAGGATATATCAGATATTATCAAAAAAAGAAATCCATCAACACATAAAGGTGATTATGGATATGCATTGATAATTGCAGGTAGTTTTGGCAAAATAGGTGCAGCTGTGCTAGCATCAAAAGCTTGTTTGAGAAGTGGAGTTGGGTTACTTTCCGTTTATATTCCTACATGTGGGTATAATATATTGCAAAGTACCATACCCGAAGCTATGGTTGTTTGTGATGTTCATGATAAAATTATAGCTTCAGGATTTAATGTTTCTCAATTTGATTCAGTTTGTATAGGACCAGGCATAGGTACAAATACTGAAACAGCCAACGCTATAAAAGAAATATTAGCATCTTCTGAAAAACCAATGGTCATTGATGCCGATGCTATAAACATCCTTGCAGTTAATAAATCTTGGCTAAGTTATGTACCACTAAAAAGTATTTTTACCCCACACTATAAAGAGTTTGAAAGGCTTGTTGGTAAAACGAATAGTTCTGACGAAGCAATTGCAAAACAAATTGAATTCTCTAAAATGTACAATGTTTTTGTAATACTCAAGGGGCATAATACTACTATAAGTTTTCCTAATGGAAGTTGTTATATGAACACAACCGGTAATGCAGGAATGGCTAAGGCTGGTAGCGGTGATAGTTTATCTGGCATACTTACTGCCTTACTAGCACAAGGTTATTTACCTGAACAGGCAAGCATTGCAGGTGTTTATTTGCATGGCTTGGCCGGAGATATTGCTGCAAATGAGACAGGAGAATATTCTTTGCTGGCAACGGATTTAATTGATAATATTGGGAATGCCTTCCTTAAAATTTTATCTATTTGAAGCTACTTTCTAAAATAAATGTTATGCAGCTCAGCAATTTTTCAATTCATTTGAGGAATTGCTAATTGAACAAAGCTACACAACATCATTTTCTGATTGATTATAAAAGTTTATTTATTTTCAGCTTCTGCTTTTGCCTCAGCTTTCATTTTTTCATTGGCAGTAATTACAAATTCTACCCTTCTGTTTAAAGCACGGTTTGCATCACTCGTATTTTCTACTTTTGATTGGCTTTCACCATACCATTTAGTAATAACCCTAGATGATGAAACACCCGCTGTTGTTAAATTATTTGCAACTGCATTTGCCCTTCTTTTTGAAAGACTCATATTATAACTTTCCGTGCCTACATTGTCAGTATGTCCTTCAATTAAAATATCTGTTTCAGGGTATTCTGTAAATATTTTTTGCAATTTATCTAGTGCAAGTTGTGAATTTGCACTGATTCCGTATTTATTAGTTTCAAAATATACTCCTGCCTTGGAACCATCAGGATTGTTCTCATCAAAAGTTACATTTATCCCCTCCCCAATTCTTTCTACTTTTGCTCCCGGAATTTCTGTTTTTATTTTTTCCGCTTGTCTGTCCATTTTATTCCCTATAATGCCACCCGCTACGCCACCAACTACTGCACCTAATATTGCACCAAGTGCTGTATTTTTTTTATTGCCTACATTATTTCCTATAATGCCGCCAATTACTGCTCCACCTGCTGCACCTATTGCTACACCTTTATCTTGTTTGCTAGCTCTTTTTGTAGCATCACATCCACTCGTTATAAGAATGATGGATGCTGCAAATAATAAACTATTGTTGCCTAATTTTTTCATTTTTGTTGATTTAGTTTTTTATAAAATTATAAACAAGCCAAGCTGGTTTATTTTCGAATGTTATGTTGGATTTCAATTGCATGGTGTTGTTGTCAAGCTGGGCTATAGTGAACCTAAAGCCATCTCCATTATCCATTACATTCAATTTATTATCAAGCCTTTTAAATTGTAACAATTTGGGCTCATTCTTTGCTTCATAAATGGTCCAACGAATATTTCGTTTTACAGCAGCACATTCATTACCATTTTTTGAAATATCGTAAAAACCTAAGCTATTGTTTTGATTAAAATTCCAGTTACTTCCAATAAAGCAATTGTAATCTTCCTCATTAAAAAGTTCCACTTTTACTTTACCTGTAATACCTGTAGTAACTATAGATTGCAGCTGCCAATTCCCATCTATTATTTTTTTGTATGTACGTGCTTCTTTAGATGTTGCACAGGATAACAACATTAAAATAATAGCATTAATTGCTAAAAAATTATTTACTTTTCTCATAAAAATATTTGATGTTTATATATAATGTAAAGATGAAAGCATTGAAAGCTTTAAATGTTATACGATCCAATAAAATTGTTACAACATTTACAGATTTTGGTTTATTATTTATGCTTAAAGGAAATTTGGCTATTGGGTATATTATATATATTAAAATCATTTTCGTGAATAGTATGCTATAAGTGATAAGAAAAAGTGAATAAAATTTGTTGTTAGCTTCTTTTATTTAATACTATCCTTAGCATTTACAGAGCTAGGTTTTTTTATATTCTCTTTTTTAATTTTTTCCTTTTTTAAATTTTCTAACTTTTTTGCATCAGCTTTTTTCTTCTTTTTAAAATAACCTCTTAGGAGAAAATTACTTTTAGCAGCCTCCATATTTTCGTTCAAACCTTTTGTAGCACTTTGTATGTTTGTCATGGTAGAATCTAAAGCTTTACTGAATTTACCATTGTTTAATTTAGAAGTGAATTGAGCAAAATTATTTGAACTGGTCTCTAAGTTTGTAAGTGTACTTTTTATACTACCTGAAAATTCTTTGTCAGAAATTAATCTAGACAATGCACCGTTACCATTATTCATTTTATAAGTAAACTGAGCTAATTGATCTGTTATTACCCCCACATTATCTACACTCGTTTTTGCACTAGTCATGATATCGTCCATTTCTACAGCATCCTTACAAGCTATCATAGATTCATCTTTTACCGAACTAGAACCCGCTGTTCCTCTTGATATCGTTAATACTTTGTCTCCCATTAATCCATCAGAACCAATACTTGCCTTTGCATCTGTTTTAATAAATTGCTGAAGTTCTTTTTTTATGATCATTTCAACCAATACAGAAGTATCAGATGTTAATACTATTTCATCTACAGTACCTACATTGATACCCGAAAAGCGTACATTATTACCCACTTTTAAACCACTTACAGTCTTAAACTGTGATTTTAAAATAAAAGTGGAACCGAATAAATTTTTCTGTTTACCCACAAAGTAAATAGTCAATATAAATAATGATACCCCTAAAATGACAAACATTCCTAATTTCCAGGTAAAACCCGATTGTTGTTTCATAAAATTTCTTTTTTTATTAATTGAAAAATGAGCCTACCCATTCATCTTCACTTTTTTCTAATTCATCATAAGTGCCTTCTGCATAAATTATTCCATCTTTCAATATTACTATCCTATTACCAGTGAGCTTTGCACAAGCCATGTCATGTGTAATTATTACAGATGTTGTTTTGTATTTTTTCTGTATTTCTAAAATCAATTCACTAATTCCTCTTGAGGTAATGGTATCTAAACCTGTTGTAGGTTCGTCATACAATATGATCTCTGGGTTTAAAATAATAGTACGTGCTAATCCAATTCGCTTGCGCATACCACCCGATAATTCTGATGGCATTTTATCAATAGCTTCTGCTAAACCTACTTGCTCTAATGCTTTTAAAACTGCCTCATCAATTTGAGCAGAGGTTAATTCCTTTGAATGGCGTCTCAATGGAAAAGCAAGATTTTCTTTTACGGTCATTGAATCATACAATGCAGAATTTTGAAAAAGAAACCCAACTCTTATGCGTATTTTATTGAGTTGGTTATTATTCATGGAAACTACATCCTCATCAAATACTTTGATAACTCCAGAATCTGCTATAATGAGGCCCACCATACATTTTATTAATACAGATTTACCAGATCCAGACTTGCCCAATACCACTAAACTTTCTCCTTTGTTTACAACAAAATCTACCCCTTGTAAAACGTTGTTGTTTTTACCAAAAGATTTACTAAGATCAGTTACCTGTATAATAGGTAAGCCTGCTTCTGATTTTTGTACTTCTTTTGTATTTAATTCTTGCTCTAGCATTTTTTATTTTTAGAAAAACAAATCTGTCAATTGCACTGCCAACATATCAATAATAAATATAGTGAGTGAAGCTGCCACAACTGCCTCATTCGCTGCCTTGCCTACACTCTCAGTACCATTTGCTGCGGTGTATCCTTTGTAGCTTCCAATCATCCCTATAAAAAATCCAAAAAAGAATGTTTTAATGGTAGCAGGTAGAATGTCCAAAAAGTCAAGTGACTCAAGCACCTGATTTAAAAAGCGAAAAAAAGTAACATCGGTATGAATGTTCATACCAACATAACCACCTAAAACGCCAACTGCATCTGCAAAGAAAACTAAAATTGGAATCATTAAAGTAGTAGCTAGAACTCTTGTAACCACTAAATACTTGTAGGGATTGATGGCAGATACTTCCATTGCGTCAATCTGTTCTGTCACCTTCATTGAGCCTAATTCTGCGCCAATACCTGATGCAACTTTTCCTGCGCAGATTAAGGCAGTAATTACTGGCGCTATTTCTCTTATTAAAGATAATCCCACCATACCCGGTAGCCATGATTCTGCACCAAACTCTGCCAATGTAGGCCTAGACTGCAATGTGAGTACTAGTCCCATGATAAAACCTGTGATGCAAACCAGCGGGAGCGATTTGTAACCAATACTATAACATTGTCTTAAAAATTCTTTTATTTCATAAGGGGGTCTAAAGAGTTCCTTAAAAAATCTTAAAATAAAAATCGTAAAATTGCCTGCGTCAGTAAATATATTTTTTAATTGAATAACCAAGATTTAATTTTTAAACGTATTAATATTAAAGTAAGAACTAATTTATTTGTTAGTTCTTTGATTAGAAAGTAGATTTATCTAAAAAGACCCATCAATAAAAATGATAGGCTTTTTTTAGTCATCTTAATTTAACTTTTAGATTTCTCCATTTCTTTTTCTGCTTTCGCCTTCTGTTTCGCTTTAATTATTGGATGTTTTACCCCATTATTTTCTAAATGCTTTCCTTGACGATGGATACTTTTACGATGATGTCTTACCTTTTTACGACCTTGAACTGCTTTCTTTAATCTCAAATGAGCTGCATCTTTAGCAATTCCTTTCCTGTCTTCTTTTTTATCCTTGATAGTATTTTTTAGTTCGTTTTCATCTGCTTTTATTTGCTTTTTTTGTGCTTTTGTGCCGGTTGTAAATAAACCAATTATAATAATAAGCACTGTAAGTTTTTTCATTTTTGTATTATACGTAATAGAATTTTTATTATGCAAAGGTTGATTATTCTTTCGTTTAGTTGTTGCAGAATGGCATTAAAGAGTTACATAATTCCCACATTTAAGATAGATAGTAATTGGTTTGTTTACCTGATTTTGATAATAAATGATTGCTTACTATTTTCAATTTTTTATTTTACTTTTTACTTTTATTAATTTCTTCTAAGAATTTACTTATAATGATCTCATAAAATTTACTAAGTATTAATTGAACTCTTTTGCTTGCTCCAAATTTGAAACCTGTCCTGCATTATTAATTATTTTAAAAATAGAGCCTTTAATTTGCTCGTTCTATAAAATCTATTTATTTCCATTTTTCAAATGTATCCGATGGTTTTGCTATTGCTTCATTAATTTGCTGATCTTTCATTTCTGTAAAGTATTCAACAACTTTATTTGTTGTAGAATTAACTGTTTGAATAGAAATTTTTAGATTATTTATTTGAGTGAAACAAAATTTTAAATTATTTGTGAAAATTTATCCGAATTTAAAACTAAATTCAAACACCAGTATAAATCTTGCACAAGCCAAATTATAGATTATATAATTCGTACATTTTATGTAGGTTTATTTTTTTTTAAAACAATTTTCAAATCTATAATATCAAAAAAAGTTACTTTAAAATGTGTACTACCTATTTTTATTTTTCCAAACAAAACGAAATAAAAAAATCTTCCTTTTCAGGAAGATTCGTTTTTTCATTGGGGCTTAATATATTTTATAGAAATGATGTTTTCATAAAATACTTAAATTTTAATTTTTGATCAATTTCGCATTTTGTGTAAGACCACTAGCTGTTATGTACTTAACAATATATATACCTTTTGTAAGCTTGTTTAAGTTTACTTGAGTTTGTAATGTAAGCGGATCTATATTTATCTGTTGCAATAAATTACCTTGCAAACTGTACAATGAAATAGAAGCTCGCTCCACCGAACTCGGATGCTCTACAATTACCATATTTGTAGCAGGCAAAGGATATAATAAAATAGATTTATTAGCTTGCTCTTTAGAATTTACCCTAATTATTGCTGAGTATTTGCTTTTACCATCTATATCTAAATTGCGTACTCTAAAATAAATTATTTGAGGTAATTTACCGGTATAGTCTAAATCATAAATAGTTTTGTTTACTGCAGTTACAAAACCAATACTGGTAAAGTTTATTCCATCTATACTGCTTTCTGGGTAATAGCCATTTACATTAACCTCTTGTCCTACATTCCATAATAACTTCACGGAGCCATCTGTATTTTTCCTTGCTGTGAAGCCTTCAAAAGTTACAGCTAACGGACCGTTGACAGCTGCGCTTGCATAAAAATCATCGAAATGCATATTTCCTAGTTGGCTTGCCTTGTAGGTGAATTCAAAACGAACAGATCTTCCTAATGTAAGATTAGCATCAGACATAAGTAAACAGATTGTACCTGAAGTGGAAGGGAAATCGGTGTACACAGGGCCATTGGCGGTAGTAGCCAAAATTTCTAGTGGTAAACTAGTAACTGCAGAAATAATACGTATCCTATAAGATCCTAACAATGGTGTTATATATTTAAAGCCAACGTTTACTGATCCAGCATTGGTTAAGTTGTAAATAGGCGAGATAATGCTTCCAGATCTTGTTGATAGTCCACTTGTTTCAATTTGCTCTCCTGCAACTTGGTTCCAGTAAAATGAAACATCATCGGCATTGGAATAAATACTTGGGGAACTGAACCCACCAGAAGAGGCGTTAAAATTGTTTGAAACAAAGCAGCTGTTGCTGTTGGTTACAGTTGTAGCAGTTTGTGCAAATGATGCACTTGCTATAGCGAAGATTATCGCAGAAAGTAAAAACTTTTTCATGATTTTGTTTTTTAAATAATTTGTAAGGGAAATTGTGTATAATTTAAATATGGATTGATTGACATTGTAACTTCTCAAACAAAGTTGGTTTATATTTTTTTATTGATGTTACACGTGTAAGTAAATGAGTTACATCATTCACTGTTTTAGTTTTAATTGAAGTAAAAAAATCTCTCAGTATAATAAGTAAAGGATCTTTAAGCTTATTGGGTAAACTACTTTTTGTGTTTATTTTTATACCAGCCTTTGTGTTTTCCGTTATTTACTTTTTGTTTTGGATACCAGCTTCCTTTTACCCATGTTAGACCATTGCTGCTTCTTCTCCAGTAACCTGGCCTACGGTAATAACCAGTTTGTGGTGGAGCAATCCATTGCCCGCCAGAATACCTATAGGCTTTACCATTTGGCTCCCATTCTTCATCTACCCAAATATAGGAGGGGTTAGGTTGTGGAGGTCTGGTTACCACTTGAAAAGGAGGACGTACTTTTACAAAGATTTGGGCGGATGCCGACAATGTGATTGTAAAGAGCATAGCCACAAATAAGAATGATTTGTTGCATTGTTGTTTCATAATTATTTTTTGATAAACGATTAATTTTTTGAAAAATATTCTTTTACAAAAGCATGTTCTTGGTTCTCTGACATTTTATCTACTTGCTTGGTTTCAATTTTTATTTTGTCAAAATGGTGATCTAATTTTAGTATATTTAGTAACTCACTTTTAGCATCTGTAGGTCCAAATAGAATAACTTCATCATAGCTTTTAATTACTTCTGCTATTTTTTTGTAATGATCGGATTGGTTATTTTGTTCTTTATTGTGCATAGTCTTTTCGCCTTTTGACATACCATTATCATTTGCCCCTTCAATAATGTCAGATTCAATAGTCTTTGTTTCATTGTCGTTCGTATTAAATTCTATTAGGTGAGCAACAGCATGGTCCATCCAGATGCCCAATTGTTTTTTATTTATCATAATACGTATGTTTCCTTAGTAGATTTTGTGATTATTAATTTTAAATAGTAGTAATAACTATTACTAACATTAAGTATGAATATTGTTTAAAGAACTCAATAATCCAAATACTTTTAGAAGCCAAATTATAAGTACAATAACCACTACCGCATTTAGAATATTTTTAATTTTCCTATCCATAGGAAGATAAGTGTTTACTAGCCATAGTAAAACGCCTACAACAAGCAGTACAATAATAATAGTAAGTAAAGGCATAATTAAAAGTTTAAATTGTTAAAGAAATTTTTTTTAAATAAAGTACAAAGAGAAGTTAGCTACTTATTTTTTTTCGTTTTATAAAATTAGATAAAGCCTGCATTCCTTTTTCTCTAATAAATCCTGCATTACCTGTTACTAAATTTGCAACACCAAATTCAATAGCACCGCCAATAATTTTTTTCAGTAAAGAATCAGATTTGCCAATCATTAATTTTTTTGTTATGATTCCAGTACCAATTCCTACAGAAAAATTTAGTAAATTATCTTTTACACCCGGAGTATTAGCTACTTCATTGATCGTATTTTTTATTATGTTCACAGGATTTAAACTTTCGTAAGTTTTTGCAAACTGTTTTGTAAGACCTTCTTCTTGTTCAAGTTTTTTAGCCTCCATTGTTTGGATTGCTGATGCCAAATGGGCTGTAGTTTTAATGGCCATATACTTTGTTTAAAAGTTTTTTAACAATAAAATCACCCAAAGGGATTTTAATCAATTTATCTCTCAATAAATAAACAATAAGCCCGACTATTAAATAGAATCCGCCAATAATAAAAAAGCCAAAATATGTCTTTCCTAAAACTTCTCCCAACCAAAATGAAATACCAATATTAAGAAATAATAATGCTGACATGCAAAGTATTGCTACAACCAACCTCCATATTATTGAGGTTGTAACATGTGACGATTTATCAACAGCTTTCAGTTTAAATAAGTTTACACGAGTCTCCGCATATTCCATTGATTTTGAAAATAGCATTTCAATATTTGATTCTTTTTCCATGTTTTTAATTTAATAACCGGGCTTGTATTTGATATTAATTTAAGAGATTGATTCCTTCCAATCTTTTTTTACTCCGTCTAATTTTTCTCTTCCATTGTTTAATGATTCCTCCGCTTCTGTTTTTACTTCTTCGTATCTATTTGTAATATCATCAACAAAGCTGTTGAATTTGTCTTTAATAGAATCCGTAAAATCGGTTCCTCCTTTTGTTAATTTCTTTCTTGTTTCAGATCCTTTGTCTGGGGCTAATAAAATCCCAAGGATTACTCCTGCCGCTGCACCTATTAAAACACCTGATACTAATTTTCCTGTACTCATAATTATAAAATTTAAAAATTAAAAAGTTTGATTTCTGTTGAATACATTTCCAAAATGTTGCCAATTATTATTAATACTATAATTTTTCAAATTACTATCACAAATAAATAGAACAAACTTGTTTTATGCATATTTAGTCTTTGTTATATTTAATAAATGAGTATTATTTTCCTCATTTTGGGTAATTATATATTTGTTTTAATAATCGTATTTTAAAAACAGCAAAAATTAAACAAGAAGTAAAGGCATATTGAAATGGCACAATTATTTACATTAGTAGTTAAACAATAAAAAACTAACTAACGTGAAAAAAAACAACTTAAGTAAATTCTCTAAAGTGTTTGACCACTTTTCCAAAATTGTTACAAAGACTACGGGAAGTCCTGCAGCATTTATAGCAGCATTTTCAATTATAGTTGTTTGGGTTATAACAGGCCCAATCTTTAAGTTTTCCGACACATGGCAATTGGTTATTAATACTGGTACTACAATCATTACTTTCCTAATGGTCTTCGTAATTCAACAATCGCAAAATAAGGATACCATGGCTTTACATTTAAAGCTTAATGAATTAATTGCCGCTACTAAGGGAGCTAGTAATAGACTTATAGATATAGAAGATTTAACCGAGGAGGAATTAAAAATTCTTAAAAGTTTTTATGTAAAACTTTCAGAGTTATCTGAAAAACAAAATGATTTATTTTCTACACATTCTTTGGATGAAGCATCTAACAAGCATTCTCAAAAATTGAAAAAATAATTTCTTTATAGCAAGTTTTAATTTTTTTGAGCTACCATTTCTGCAAGCTTTTCATTATCTATGCCTTCAGGTATAAAGAAAATAATAGGAGGAATGATAAAACAGCAATAGGCTAAATATACACTTACATAAGCCAATGGTATGGAAATTAAATAAATTAAAGCACCAGCTATTGCCTTTGTTCTTGATTTTACAGATATGTAAAAAATTTTTTTTCTTAAATATCTATTCTCATCCGTGTGTACTAATTTTTTATAGATAGTATAGTGCCGCATAGCTACAAATGCAGTGGTTGTCATAAACATTACGAACCCATAAATGGCAGGTGATGTAGTGGCAAATGGATAATTACCAACTATAGATGTGGCAAAAGGAATTAAACTAAGGAGAAAGAGAAAAATAAAATTCATCCAAACTAGATGTTCATCTGTTTTTTCTAGCAAATGAAACATGTTGTGATGGTTGGTCCAAAATATCCCTATCATCATAAAACTAAATGCGTAGCTGATAAAATAGGGCAATAAATGCCATATTTGTGCTGTAAGTCCTAATATAGGTATACCTTTTACAACATCTTGTAAGCGTAATTCTATTACCATTATGGTTAACGCAATTGCCATAACCCCGTCGCTAAATGTTTCTAATCTGTTAGTTCCTACTTTCATTTGTAAATTCTTGGTTAATGTTTATTATGTTCTTGTTGTTTATTAAATTCTATAGCTATTTATTCAAAAAAGCTATTGTCCTATTAAAACTAAAAACAAGTTGAAAAAATTATATGTTCCAACAAACTGAGTTGATAATTTAATTATAATACTCAAGTTAGTTGATTTTAAAATGATGTAGAATCATTTCCCCTACTATGTGGAATTTTTTCGCCTAATTATGTTTAAATCATCAGCTATGCATCAATTTTATGGACTAATAGTTTATTTATATAGTTGTTAAATATTGGCAAGATTATTCGATATATTTTTTACTTACAAAATTGTATTCTACAAAAATTTCTACATACACAAAAAATTATTTAATATGGCTAAGTTAAAAACCAATATTTTACAAGCTTTAGACGTTAGGTTTTCCAATAAATATTTTAGTGGTAAAGCAGAAATTCAAAGTGTAATAAGCAGTAGCAATGATAATCAAAATAAAACCTCAAACAATACCGATAATGCTTACTTAAAAACCAATCAAAGAAGAATAATAAAGTACACTACAAAAGAAAAGAAAGGCATGATTGAAGCAAGTAGAGTTTTTAAGTAATTGGTATTACGTAATAATATAGTTAAGCCAGTAATTTGTGTTGGCAATTGATTATAATACAAAATTGCACCCATTTTTATATTCGTAAAAGATTTAGTTAAATAAAAAGCAAAATGACTTAGTTCATAGAATATTTTTCTCTCCCTAAATTTAAAAATTAATTATATGAAAAATATAACTTCAGCTGCCGGCAACATTATTGAATATCCAAATCAAGGTCTAAAAATACCGTTAGATCAGTTGTATGATAAATATTCGGAAGTGATGTTTAGTGTAATTGCTAACCTTACAGATGATACCGAAATTGCAGATGAAATTCTTACACAGGCATTTCTTGAAATAAAAGAGAAGAAGGTTTTTGAAAAACCAAGTTATGCCGTCATGGTAAGATTATTAAAGTATACTTATAAGTGTGCAGTTAGTATTATTAAAAAACACGGTCAGGTTTCCGACGAGGATAGCAGTTTTTTGGAAAGCAAATTCATGTATTTGTTTCTCACACAATGTAGCACCTTGAGACTGGTCGCATTGCTACTTAATATGACCGAAGAAAAGGTAGAATATAAATTCCGATTAGACTTTGCGGGTATAGATAATAAAACCGGTGTTGCTTAATAATAACATCCATTTGAGCGTTGTCCTTTTATGTCTTGTTATGGTTATTTTTATTTTCTAAAAACCAGGCAATCGCCGGGTTCTTAGAATGAGACTTTTTTATTAAGAACTTGTATTCACATTTGCATCCCTGTGTATTCTTATAAGATCATGATCGGCTTTTAATGCCGATTTTTGTCCTGTAATTATTTTTCTAATTTCAGTATCCATGTATACATCTGCTGCTAGAGCTTCAATGTAAGCTTTTTGTATAGCATCTTCGCCAAATTCACAAGATTCTAAAATTGTAAGTCTGTCATTGCTAGTAAATGCTTTTTTTACATCCATCCACACTCTGTAAATTTTGCCTCTGTTGGTTGTGCCTTTTGCAGACTCACCACCAAGTGTAATTACTTTATGACTAAGCTCTGCTGCAAAGCTTTTACTCTTGTTACCCATTTCTGCAAATATGGCTTTTAGGTCCATATCTTCTTCTTTGGTTTCGTCAGAAGCTTTTTGATATCCTTTAATGCGGTCATTGTTAATTTCTACAAGGTCATTGAGTATTACTATTAATTTTTCATTTGTTTGCATAGTATTATATTTTTAAATTATTAAAAACCAAAATAATGCCAAGTACATTTCAGTCTAATGAATTTTGTGAAATTCTAAAATTGAAGAAAGCGTTTACATTTTGTAAAACCTTTTACTTTTTAACGGTACTACTTTGATAATAAACTACCAAAAGCAATAACAATCTTTTAAAATACTGATGCATAACATATACATAAAAGAATTTTTAATTAAAAATGACTTATATTGATTTACTGCAGTATAATTAAAATTACTACACTGTTTTTTTTTGGTACATTTATAGCGGATAGTGATTACTTAAATAGAAAATTTAAATCAATTCTACATCAATATAATCCACAACAATGAATTTAACTATAAGCAAACATATTAGAGCAGGGTACGTAGCGGCCTTTGTACTTTTGTTATTTTCTTTTATGCTTGTTTTTTATACAAACAGTCAAATGCAACGACAAACTGAGCTTGTAATTCATACCAATTACGTAATAAGCCAAATTGATATTGTATTGTCTGATGTTAAAGATGGTGAAACAGGACTTAGAGGATATCTCGTTACAAAAGACAGAGATTTTTTAATGCCATATTACAATAGCAAACTTAACCTACCAAAATCTTTACATATACTTGAGGGTTTAATATCAAATAGTGATACTCAAAAACTGCGGTTTGATTCTTTAAAATTATTGCTTTTAAAAAGATTTGCTATTATAGATACGGTAAAGCAAGTATTTGATTTAAATAATTTAGTTATAGCAGATTTTATAATTCCTACAATGGTAAAGGGAAGATTAGTCATGGATGATATTAGAAACTTATGCAAAAAAATGCAAAATGCAGAATTAATTGTACTCACCTCCCGTACAGCTGAGGTGAATTCTTTTAGAAAAGCAATTAATGTAATCAACATCGCAGCTTTAGTTATTGCTTTATTATTGGCAATTTTTTCTTTGATATCTTATAGTAGAGAAAATAGAGAAAAAAATAGCTATCGGATCAATCTTGAAAAAAAGGTACAAGATTTGAATGTTGCAAATATTGAATTAGTTAAGTTGAAGAGCAATGAAAAATTTGCAGCTACTGGCCGTATAGCTCGAACGATTGCGCATGAAGTCCGCAATCCGCTTACAAACATTATACTGGCAGCTGAGCAATTAAAAGAAACATCATTAAAAGATGAAGAAACAATGCTTTACTTTGATATGATTAAAAGAAATGGTGAGCGCATTAACCAATTGGTTAGTGAATTATTAAATGCTACTAAACATATTGTATTGAAGCCTGATAAATTATCTATCAATAATATTTTAGATGAGGCGTTTGAACTTGCAAAAGACAGAGTGAAGCTACAGCATTTAACAGTAGAGAAAAAATATTCAACCGATATTTGTGATGTACTAGTTGATAAGGAACAAATTAAAATCGCTTTCTTAAATCTTATTGTAAATGCTATTGAAGCTATTGAAAAAAATGATGGAAAATTATTACTGGAAACTAAAGGAGAAAATGGAAAGTGTGTAATAGTGATAAAAGACAATGGTACAGGAATAGATAAAGATAACCTTTCAAAATTATTTGAACCTTATTTTACAAATAAAGAAAAGGGTAATGGATTGGGACTTACAAACACCCAAAATATTATTTTAAATCACAAAGGACATATTCATGTGGAGAGTGAGCCTGGTATTGGAACCGCTTTTACAGTTACGTTAGATTTTGCAACTTAAAAAAAAATCTATTTTTTATTTTTTTAATCCAATAATTTTTTTAAGGATTATTTTTTTGGAAGTGCCCGTTATTTCATCGCCCAATAGCATTCCCCAGGGTTTTAAATTTTCTACTCTATCAAAAATAGCTTTTAAAATGGCTAAAGCCGGTATTGATAAAAACATACCTGATACACCTGCTAGCGCTCCTCCAATTAATACGCCTATGATGGATAATAGCGCATTTATTTTTACTTTACTACTCACTACTTTTGGCATAATAATATTGTTGTCAATAAACTGAACAATAGTTAATATTACTCCTACCCAAAACACATCACTTATATGGGTAGATGTTGTAAGTGTTATTAGCATACAAAAAACAGAAGCTATCAACATACCGATATATGGTATAAGGTTTAAAATGGCAGCAAATACTCCTAAAAAAATAGCATATTTTATTCCTAATATGAAAAATCCTGAAGAGTTGATAACCGCTACTATACCAAGTTCTATCAAAAGGCCAATCATATAGCTTTGGACAATAACACGTGATTCTATCAACACATCTTTTACTTTGCTTTCATCTTTCCCATCAAAAACATCAATCAAAAATTTACGAATCATATCTCTGTAATACAATAGTAGAAAACTATATACTGGCAGTAATATTAATACCAGAACAGATTGTGTAGCAGTTGAAATAGACTGACTTAAAAAACCTTGTCCACCATCTTTAAATTTTTCTGCAGCATCATTCAAAAATTGTGTTTGACTACTGCGGGTTATACTAAATTGCTGGTACAACCAACTCTGTAGGCTTTTAAAATGTACTTGTAGTTGTTTTTTTATTGCTGGTATATCATCTATGAATGATCCAATTTGACTTGCCAGAAAATAAATTAAAGTGGCAATAAAAATGATAGAAAAAGTTAAGGTTAGCATTATTGCTATGACCCTTGGCACTTTTTTACGCTCTAGAAATTTATTAGCAGGTAGAAGTAATACACTCAATAGTACTGCAAATGCAAAGGGTACAATAATATCTTGGCCAATGTAAATAAAACCTGCAATACTGCTTACTGCAACTAATGCATAAACAAGTCTCTGTAAAAATGGCATTGTGGTAACTATCATATATCAAATTAAAATACCCCATTCAATTATGTTAAGTGAATGAGGTATAAAAAAACGGGCATTATTTATAGGCTTTCAATCCAAGCTTTAACTTCTTCTTTGGTTTTGCCTATTTTTTGTTGAATACGTCCTAACATCTCGTCATCTTTACCTTCTTCATACAATAAATCATCATCAGTTAAATCGGCATATTGTTTTTTAACTTTGCCTTTTATTTCGTTCCAATTACCTTGTAATTTCAATTTTAAACTTTCCATACATTTTTGATTTGAGTGTTATAAATAAATTGTTAAGCAGCTCGGCGAATTACTTTGAGTAAAATCGCTATGACGGCAATTACCAATAGTATGTGAATAATACCACCAGCATGATAGCCTAAAAAACCAATTGCCCAAGCTATTATTAGTATTACGGCAATGATGTACAATAAATTTCCCATGATGTTATTTTTTTTAATGATTAGATATGATATACTGCTATAAAACTTTGCCAAAGTTTATAATACTTAAAATGCTATGTAATTATGATTTCTGTAAAGAGAAGTAAATAATAAAATGGGGAATTTAGTATAAGCTGTGAAAATATTTTCTCACATTGGGGTACTTACTCCTAATGAAAGAGGTTTTCTATAATGGTAATTATTGATTGTTTGGTAAATGGCTTTCCTAAAAAAACATCTGCTCCGTTTCTAAGTGCATTTTGTCTATCTTTTGAAGTATCATGTGCACTTATCATTACTACTTTTGAGGAGGGGTAATTGGTTTTAATATATTCGATAAAATCTATTCCCTTGCCATCTGGGAGGTGATTATCTAAAAATATTATACCTGGAATAGCCAATCTTAAAGCTTTTGGTGCATCTGTGATTTTATTCACATAGGTAAGATCAAAGTTTTTCTGCTTTAATATATTTCCTAGCAAATAACATATCTCCACTTCGTCATCTATTATGAGCGCATTCAAATTTTCATGATTTTATAACAATACTTTTTTCTGTATAAGAATCCACAAATTTTAATCCAATTCTATTTGGCCATAAAAGCGTGCTTTTTCTTAATTTATTATGGCAAGATATCTTCTTTTCGTATATTCTTTTCCTCAATCTGTTGAAATTATTCATCAACCAAATCATTGAATTGTAATTTAATTATTTACTAATAAAGTTATTAATATGCGAAATGTAAAAAAATATTTTTGGCAAGATATTTTGATATGTATTGGTATGATAAATAAAAATATAATTATGAAGCGAATGAAAGTAACAGTAAAATCAATTACTGTTTCCCTATTATTTCTTACAGGATCGGTGTTAGTTTATGCACAATCACCCAAAACAGATAAAGGAGTTTTAAGCACAACATTTGGAATTAAAGGAGGATTAAACTTATCTAACCTTTATGTAAATGATGTAAATGATGAGAATTCAAAATTGGGATTTCAGGCTGGAGTTTTTTTAAAAGCCCCAATTACTAGTATGTTTTCCATACAGCCAGAACTTATTTATTCTCTTAAGGGCTCAGAGTTAACGTACGATAATATTTTTGCAACAGGAAAGGCATCTTTTAACCTTCATTATATAGAACTTCCCGTAATGGCTGTTATTAATCTGGGAAACAACTTTAATATTCATGCTGGTCCTTATTTCAGCTATTTAGCAGGTGTTACTATCAAAAACAAATCAACAAATTCAAATTATAACTTCGAGAGAGAAATTAATAAAGATAATTTTGAAGAATTTGATTATGGACTTGCAGGTGGTATTGGTTTTGATGCGAAAAAAGTTGGATTGGGTTTGCGTTATAGCTACGGACTTAAAGAAGTTGGTAAAGAAAAGCAAGTGTTTGGTGTTCCATACAGTTTTAATAATGGTAAAAATTCTGTGTTACAATTGTATCTAATATTTGGTCTTTAAGCATAAAAAAGTAAATTCATTTTCATCATAAAAGCGTTAAAAATTAAATGCAGATTTTAGAGCATATTCCAAAAAAATAAATTAAAAATAGTTTTAGGTTTTGGTAGAATGTAATAGGTTTAGGTTAAATGAAAATTTATCCTGAACCTATTTTTATGAATTTGAATAAAAAATCAGTTGTTTTATTTGTATGGAGAAGATTTTGAATAACAACATTACTTAATTAAAAAATAAATTATGAAACGCTTATCAGTTATTTCTTTTGTAATAATACTATGCTGCCTTACATTTTTAACCAGCTGCCAAGCCATTGCATCTATATTTGGAGCCGGTTTTAAAACAGGTATTTGGGTTGCAATTATTATAGTAGTTGGAATTATCGTTCTTGCATTAAAAGGCTTTGGTTCAAAGAAAAATTAAATATATTATTTTATTTCAGGATTAAACATGTCTACTACAGTAGCTTCATTTGCTAACGGTATTTCATTTTTATTTTTTTTCAATAATCCCTTTTCAATATGTTTTTGTAATTTACTTTTAGGTTTTAAAGCAGCGTTGTCTCCAAGTAAAACACCCCATGGTTTTAAGTTATCTACTCTGTCAAAAATAATTTTTAATATAGCTATTACAGGTAGTGCAAGAAAAATACCCGGTAGTCCAAGTAATAAGCCACCTAGCACCACTCCGATAATTGTCATAAGTGCATTTATTTTTACTTTGGAACCCACAATAAGAGGCATTAAGAAGTTTGCGTCAATAAAATGTACTATTTCAAAGCCAACTATTATCCAAACAATCTCACTTAAGTGGTTAGATGTGGTAAGCGTTATGAGGCAAGAAAAAATGATACCTGTGAGAATTCCCACATAAGGAATAATATTTAAGATAGCAGATAAAATCCCTAAAAATATTGCATATTTAACACCAATTATCATTAAAACAGAGGAATTGGCTACGGCTACAATGCCCATTTCAATAATAAGTCCCAGCATATATTTTTGCACAATACTTTTGGACTCGTTTAACACTTCTGTAATTGCTATACTATGCTCTTTCTTAAATACAGCAATCAAAAATGTTTTAATGGTATGCTTGTAATACAACATTAAAAATGTAAATATAGCAACAATAATCACCTCGAATAGTACTTGTGTAACGGTAAGAAATGTTTCACCTATAACAACTTTTCCCGATGATTTTGCATCTTCAGTAGCATTATTTATGATGGCTAATTGCTCACTATTGCTTATGCCAAATTTTTGCTTTATCCACAACTGTAATGTATTTAAGTGCTCGTTTAAATGAGATTTTATAGATGGGATATCTTGGAGAAAACTAGCTATCTGTGATGATAAGAAATATAAAAGTCCACTAATAACTCCTAGTACTAAAATTATTGCAATCATTATAGCACCGGACTTAGAAATTTTTAATTTGTGTTCTAAGTAATTGTCTACAGGCAGTAAAAGAATAGAAAGGAGAATGGAAAATGCAAGTGGAATAAATAAACTTTGCCCATACACAATAATTGAACAAAGACAAATGACTAATATTAGTTTAATAGTTGCTTCTATATAAAAAGGTATATGCTTTAGGTTTGCAATCGCTTGTTTTTCCATGTATTATTTTTTTGGATAAATATTCTTTAACATTAGCTATATGTAAAAACCTTGCCAGTATATGTGTATAAAATAAAGTTGTAATCTTTTTTTTAATCAATCTTTTTTCAATTTTTTTACCTTGTATTTGTGAAATTTTTTCTACAGTATGGGGAATTGTATTTAAAAATAGAGCCAACTTTAAATTCCTAGATTTACATTGGTACGATATAAATGCTCTTCTGTCCCACTGTCTACTTGTATGTAATGTAGTTTATCAATTACAAAACATTTTTAGTGGTATGATAATGGCTCTTTATCAAACATTATTTAAATGATGAGAAAACGAGTAATTACCATTTACGGCTATTTAAAACAAGTTGCTAATGAATTTATAAGCGATAATGTTTTAAAGTACAGCGCATCACTAGCTTATTATACCATCTTTTCTTTAATTCCTATGTTGATAATTATCATAGCTATTTGTGGTATTGTGTTTGGAAAAGAAGCAATCCAAGGGGAGATATATAACCAGATAAAAAATCTTTTGGGTAATAAAGCATCTATTCAAATTCAAGAAGGTATTAAAATTATTCACTTGAGTGGGCAAAGTATGATGGCAGCTATAGTTAGTAGTATAGTTTTATTAATAGGTGCTACAGGGATTTTTGCAGAAATACAAGATTCACTCAATAAAATTTGGGGGCTTAGAGTTAAAGCAAAGAAAATATGGTGGAAACTGTTTCTTGATAGGCTGATTTCTTTTTCATTGATTGTAAGCTTAGGCTTTGTATTAATGGTTTCTCTCACTATAAATGCTGTAGTTGTCGCTATTGGTCAAAAGCTTACTCATTTGCTAAGTAAAGGCAGTGTAGAAACATTTCCTTTGGTAGAAAACTTTTTATCATTTTTTACAAGTGTTTTTTTGTTTGCAGTTATTTTTAAAGTACTACCAGATGCTAAGATAAAATGGAAAGATGTTATGGTTGGAGCAATTATAACATCACTGCTTTTTTTGGTAGGAAAACTCGCAATTGGTTATTACTTAGGGCAAAGCACCATAGGTAGTGTTTATGGAGCAGCAGGTTCGCTTATGATTATTTTAGTGTGGGCATATTACAGTTCTATGATTTTATATTTAGGTGCAGAATTTACAAAAGTGTATGCTAAAGATTTTGGCGGCAAAATTTTACCCAATAATTATTCTGAATGGATAATGGTGCAAGAGTCCCATGTAAATAATATAACCCTCAATGCTGAAGTAAAAGTGTAATTTCACCATCTTAAATAGCGTAAATGAAAAAGCGAATATTAATAATAGATGATGATTTGGATATGTGTACACTGTTGCAAAAGTTTCTTACTAGAAATGGTTATGAAGTAGAAGTGGCATACAATGGTAATAAAGGTCTCACAAAATTTAAAGAAAGTATTTACGATATTGTATTATGTGATTATAGATTAGGGGATAGAGAGGGTAAAGATGTGTTAGTTGAGATAAAGCAATATGCTCCCAAAACGATTGTGTTAATCATTACAGGTTATTCTGATATTAGAACCGCAGTAGATGTAATAAAGTGTGGTGCGTATGATTATATTACTAAGCCTTTGATACCCGATGAAATTATAAATGTTTTGGAAACTGCATTTCAAAAAGCTTCTATACATACAACAGCACATAGTAATATCGTGGAGCCTAAATCTAATGTTGATATTTCCGAAGAATTTTTAAAAGGTGAAGCTGCAGATACGATTGAGTTGTATAAACAAATTGCCATGGTTGCGCCGACCAATTATAGCATTATTTTGTATGGCGAAAGTGGAACTGGTAAGGAGGTAATAGCTCGAACAATACATGAGCAAAGTAATAGAAGAGGCAATCCTTTTATTGCAATGGATTGTGGTACACTTTCAAAAGAATTAGCAGGCAGCGAACTGTTTGGTCATGTGAAAGGTGCATTTACAGGGGCATTGAGCGATAAAGAAGGTCATTTTGAATTGGCCAATGGAGGTACATTATTTTTAGATGAAATTGCCAATTTATCTCCTGAAGTTCAAGCATCATTGCTTAGGGTAATACAAGAAAGAAAATATAAAAGGGTAGGAGGTAATAAAGAAATGCAGATTGATGTGCGTATCATAGTCGCAAGTAATGAAAATTTACAAAACGCTTACCGTACAGGTTTGTTTAGGGAAGATTTATATCATCGTTTCAATGAGTTCTCAATAAATTTACCTCCATTAAGAAAAAGAAAGGCAGATATCCCATTGTTCGCCTCATTTTTTTTAAACAAAACAAATATTGAATTAGGCAAACAAATAAAGGGGTTTGATGATGATGTGTTAGAAATGTTTATGAATTATTCTTGGCCGGGTAATTTGCGTGAGTTTAGAAATGTAGTTCGCAGGGCAGTGCTATTAACCACCGATGGAAAAATTTCAGCATCTGTTTTACCATGGGAAATAACCAATCCTACTATAGAAGTATCGATTTCTCAAAATCAAAAAATTGCAGCACCGGAAAAATTATTAGATCTAAAAGATAGTGCTTCAAGAGCAGAATACGAGACTATTATGGAAGTACTAAAACAAGTTAATTTCAATAAGTCTAAAGCTGCAGAACTCCTCAAGATTGATAGGAAAACACTTTACAATAAGATAAAAGGATATGAAGAAATGAATAACTAGTATGTTTTAAATCATTTTATACTAATATCATTATACCGTTTTTTTTTTGAAATAGTTCCATCAAATAGTCTTAGCGATTTTTATATGGGTGCGCTGCTAAAATTTGAATGGACTAAATACTGGAATTAGTTTTTATTCTATTGCTTGCTAGAGCTTGTAATACCCTTTACTATAATCGAGCTATCTGTCTTCAATAAATTCATATTTACATCCATAGTTGGGAACTCCTGTGGAGGGAATTAGGCAGTATATGTTGCTTACTTGGTAATTAAATAATAAATATTTACTACAACAATTTTGCCAAAAATATAAAATTAACAATCCATTTTTTTAAGAAGCGACTTGGCTAAAATGAAACTATTTTAGTTAATTGAATAAACTACCTTTAGTTTCTTACAATTTTAATTTCATAATAACGGTGTAAGAAAAAAATGTGCACATGCCAAAAGGAATAAAAGACAAACCAACAGTTCTTTCTCAAAATCTTTTCCCTGTGGTGGGCATTGGGGCCTCAGCTGGAGGATTAGAAGCTTTTAAAAAATTGATAAAAGCTATTCCTAATAACTCTGGTATGGCTTTTATTTTAGTGCAGCATTTACATCCAGAACATGAAAGTGCATTACCTGAAATTTTACAAAGAGAAACAGAAATTCCTGTAGTGGAAATAAGTGATAACGTACATGTTAATCCCAATCATATTTATGTTATCCCATCCAATAAAATATTGGTAGCTACAGATGGTATTTTAAAACTAAGTCCACGCTTGAAAAC
>JANMFB010000028.1:0-16859 GCA_031377605.1 Ferruginibacter sp. | reverse complement strand
TGCAACTACTTCATCAGGATTTACAGAATCATTTAGCTTCTTCCCGAAAAAATCGCTCAGCATTTCTTTAACCAAAAGTACTCTTGTACTTCCTCCTACCATTATCACTTCGTCAATATCCTTTACTTTGAGACCTGCATCTTTTAATGCATTTATACAACATGTAATTGTTTTATCTACAAAAGGTTTTATTATTTGATTGAATGTTGGTTTATCTAACGAGAATATCTGCTCTCCTATTTTACCTTCAAATTTTTCCGTAATAGTGAGTGTTTTTTTTGCTTCTTCTGCTTTCAAACGCAAGGCTTGTACAAATGATTTATCATTATCAAGTTCTTGAGCATTAATATTCATTTCATTTTGCCAAAAGGTTACAATGGCATTGTCAAAATCATCGCCACCAAGGTAAGTATCTCCGTTGGTGGATAGTACTTCAAAAACACCATTACTTAACCTTAAAACAGATACATCAAATGTTCCTCCACCAAGATCATACACTGCTATGGTTTTTTCTTCGTTCTTTTTTAAGCCTAAACCATAAGCCAAACTTGCTGCTGTGGGTTCATTTATAATACGTAAAACATCTAATCCTGCAAGCTTACCAGCATCTCTTGTAGCTTGCCTTTGTACATCGTTAAAATAAGCAGGCACTGTTATAACCGCCCTTTTAACCGGAGTTTTAAGAATGTGTTCTGCCCTAGTTTTTAATTCTTTTAATATCAATGCAGATAAATCCACTGGGGAGTAAAAAACATCATCCACTCTTATTTTTACTTGCTTTTCTTTGTCTTCGTCTATTATTTTGTAAGCAAAGGATGCTGCATTATTTTTTATATCGTCATAATTTTTACCTAGTAATCTTTTTACGGAAAAAATAGTACGCTCAGGTTTAGTTATGAGGAATTTTTTAGCTTCGCTTCCTACAATACTATTACCTGCAATATCAAAATGAATGATGGATGGCACAAGTGAACTAGAGTCGTGTTCTTTAAGTGCAATAGGATTTTTAGTATCGGGATGTACTATTGCAATCAAACTATTGGTGGTTCCTAAATCTATACCTACAATGATATCTTCTTTCTGTAAAGTACCCGTTGCAATATTTATAGCAATTTTAGCCATTTATTATTTTTAGGCAAAAGTATTAAAAAACAACGCATAGAACATTAAAGTTTTAAGCAACCATTAAAGCTAAATTTTTACTAATAAGGTTTTCATTTGTTCTTCACCATAAAAATCGCTACTTATATTTTTATTATTTAAAACACTTTCCACATTTAGTGCATCCAAACCAGATAGGTTAAAACAATCATTTCGCATATAAAATGCATTAAAACCATAAGTATTAGTGGCAATAAGTTGGTATCCTTTTTCCTCTGCTAATTTTGTAAAACTTACAATTGATGCGCCCCACTCTGTTGAAAGAAATTTTTCTGAAACAGGAACTATTATCTCATATTTTCCATATTCAATTTTATTTTCTACAACTACAATTTTAGGTTTTATGCAGTTTAATGCTTTCCATATTAAATAGTCATTCCCGTCAATATCAATACTCAAAAAATCAACATCAATATTTTCGTTTATGTTATTGCTAATTAGCTCATTTATTGTGTTTGGATAAACAAAGGAGTGTATAAACTTTAAGTGTGATTTAATTTTAAAAAAATTGTAAGATTTTTTCCCAATATTTAGTAAGGATTGGTCTGCATCGATAAAAATACCATCCCATTCAAAATTGAAAACAAGATTTGCACAGTTACTATTAATACAATCGTTAGAACCAATATCTACAAAAAAACCTTTGGTTATTTGCAATGAAGTAAATAATCTTAGAATTATACCATCTTCATTTCTATTGCTGAAAACCCTTAAATTTTCGAGTTCTTTTGTATCAGTATTTGAAATTAATTGATTTAATTTTTTTTTTTGCTTTGAAGTTATTTTTGGATAAATATATAGCGGATATAATAAACGTTTAATTTTAGTTGTAATACTCATACTCACTTAATATTTTCATTAGGAAATAACAAAATGCTTTCTTTTAAAAATAGGTTATGATTTTTAAAAGAAAGCATTTCAATTTTAAGGGATTCTTATCTCATTAGGTACATTTTACCATAACCTTTATTGAAGTACTTATTGGTATCGTCGCCATCGGCTTTATACTTGTCTAACGATTTACCATTCAAATTGGTGATAACTCGATATATATAAACACCGTTTGCTAATTTTTGGCCGTACATATCTGTTCCATCCCATTTGTAATCGGTAATATTTCTTCCTACGTGAATTGCCCCCAACTCCTCTTTTGTAATTTCTTTTACTACTTTACCCGTTATGGTAAGAATTTGGATACGCAAGTTTTGCGGAACTTGGCTACCTGTAAGGGTAAATACAAAAGCAGTAGATGTTGTAAACGGATTAGGATAATTGAGCATTTCGCTAATCTTAGCCTCATTTATTACGGTAAATGTTGTATGATATTCTATTGCTCCTGCGGTATTTCCTGATACATCTTTACCTGAAACAACTAATTCATAATCTCCATCCTTTTTCAAAAATGGTTTCAGGTTTATGGTTGCAGTGTTATCACCCGATGTTAGATTAGCGGGTGTAAAGCGCATGGTATCATTGTTAAAATAATAATTCCGGTAATTATTTTCGCCTGGGAATTTAAGTTGAACTTTTAATAGTCCTGTATCTCTCAACGCAAGAAATTTACTTTCATCTTTTAGTTTAATTAAAATATCTGGTCTAGCCGAAACAATATCCCTATTAAGAATGTGTACTCCATCAAATGTTACATCTAATAAAGGATTAAACGCATCATTTTTCACAAAGAAATTCTTGTACAATATATTATTAAAAAGTGTTTGCTCTTGTTGGTCGTAATTTGGATTAAATTCTACAATTAATGTATTGTTACCTATATACTTTTCTGACGGTATGGTATATGATGCCTTTAGCGTATCACCTGCAAATAATATTTTGCCTTTAGGAATAGTAATGATACTATCAAAATTATTGTTAGTTCTTATGCGCAAACTTATTTTCATTAAACTATCAAACTTGACGTTGCTTATATTTTTAAAAGCTACAGAAAATTGTATCGGTTCTCCTGCATCTACGGTATCTTTCATGGTATAAAGAATACTTGGAGCTACAGTGCCTTCAGGTAATAAGTCTGCTTTTAGCATCCAATACTTTAACTGGTTTGGAGTACCTGTAATAGAATCTTTGTTCAACATTTTTAACCTCAATTTGGGATAGGTTTGAGCATTTATCCAAGTTAATGTAGTATCAGTTGCGGGGTTAACTGTTGCCAATAAATTTTCATTACCTAAAACATTAATACCAATTACCTGTATTGCTGTTTTATCATTATCAGCCGATTCTAGTTTAATTCCTTTCCAAACTAATTGATTCCATTTTTTGGCTGGACCAAAAACATCTGAAGTTATATCCCCCGAATAGGTTGTACCAGAGGCAGAAAATGTAACAGATAATTTGTCTTGTTGACTTAATCCAATTTCTTGTGCAACGGCAACTGTACTTCCCTTTTTACCAATGAAAGCAAAAGGAAGGCTTGTTGTTACTTGACTCAGTTGGTTGAATCCAAGTGATTGCAGCGTTTGAAATAAATTAGGCGTGGGGTCAGAAGTCCATTGTGCAGGTAAACTAGTGATTACGGCACCACCATTTGCCATTGCGATAATGTTCCCGTTTGGTATTATATTAATGAAGTTTCTTATTACTTGCCTTGCAGCAGGCGTAGAAACATCAAATTGGTAAAAGCCGGGGTTAGCTAGGCCAATTGGAACAGGATTATAACTACCATATTGACCAACACCTCCGCTACTTACATTATACCAAGGTGCAAGGGTAATAGAGTCTACAATGTAAAATCTTATAGAATTTACATTTGTTGGAAAAGGAAAGGTAAAGCCTGACTGTTCAATAAAACCGCTATTATCTAAAGAATATTCATTTGCTTGCTGTGATGCAGGAAAATGGGCAGTTTTGAGAGTATACTGCGATATCTTAGGTGTAAATTTTAATCTTCTATCTGAATCCAAATAAATATTACGATAGCTATTTTTATCATATTGGTAATAATGAGATTGATTAAATCCTTCTGAACTGTTGGCTAGGTAAATAAAAGAAAAATTATTCCATATTGGATTTCCGGCAGGTGGTGTTACTGACGTTCTCCAATAATAAACGGTACTATCTATGAATGTAATATTTGTAGGCGTGAATTCTATTAAACCACCAATACCAGATTTATTGTATATTTTTTTAAAGGGAGAATTAAAGAGTGCTGTGGTATCTAATTCCATTACATAATTGCTAGTTGGAAGTAATGGATTAGCAGTACTAGCTGCGTATTTTATGTTTTGAGTATTAACGATTGCGTAATTGGAAGGGAAAATAGGCGTAAGGGTATTTTCAAAAATGAAAAAATCTACAGTTACTTTATTATTGTTTTCATACAATTCAGCTACCTTATTTGTATAGTCAAGTTCGATAATAAGTTTGTTTGCTCCCTTATCAGTTAAAGCATTTATGGGCACCACAAGGTTCATACTGTCCGTATATCTAGGAGCAAAAATCATTGTATCTCTTAGTGTAACTAGTGTATTTGTAGGCAATAATCTTTTTACATAAACTTTGATAGAATCATTGGTAGCTTTTCCAATATTTCTAAAAAGTACTTTTACTTTAAATGACGGATCTGCAACTGTGATAATACTTGGAGTAATGGTTACTAACTGCGGCTCTATTACATAATCTGGTTTAGGGAAATTGTTTATTTTTATTGCCGGATCTCCATGTAGGTTAATTTCCTCTAAATGTAATCTTACATTGTAATCTAAATTTGTACTATTACCACCTTGGTTTATAATTACGTCTTTTATTTGTTCACCCACAGTTTTACCATACATTGTTTTGGCAAAATCTTCGTGAAACCTCATATTGTAATTGTGCAAATAACCGGGGATACCAAAATGTGTACTAGCAAGGAAACCAATACTACCTTTTTGATTTGCCAGAATATATTTTTCTGATAATGTAACCGGAAATGTTAAACGCCCTTCATCAAAATTGTAATAATTACCGGCCGTACAACCGCTTATACTAAAGAAGGGATATTTACCCGTATTGTTATATACTGTGGGGTCACTTAAGTTAAATTCAAAAGTAGTTGCAGAAGAATGCCCGAAATATTTTACAAGTCCTAGTCCATTTGCAAAGTCATTTGATATTTGATCGCTGCTAGCTTGTTGTATAGTAGCTGAGGATGTTTTGGTATATTTAGTTGTAGTACCCCCAAACAATGTATCATTGGTAATTCTCCTGTACTCGCCCATATAATATTCAAAAGCATCCACTTCATCTTGTGTTTTACCACCAATGATTTGCATGGTATTTTTCATCCATGCTTTATCAGCAATGAGTGGGCTTTGCGTGGCTTGGTTTTGCTCGTATTGCAATACTTTTTGATAATAAAAACCAACTTCCCTTCCGGTTATAGCACCAAGCCTTCCTATAGGGATAATTGGAGTAGATGTGCCAGGCTGAGAAACCAACATTATATCAGATGGTGGCCACCCAAAAGTGGGAACGAAATCTAATTTATCTGCAATTGCTGCATTAGCAGGATAGGTAGCAGGGCTAAAATCAAGAAGCTTTCTATCGAAATAACTTACTCCTCTCCCAATGAGAAATATCGCTTTTGGTTTTATAGGATATTGTGCATCTATAAAGCGAGCAAAATCTCTGATAGAGGCAGGATGAGATTTTATGCCAAAAGCAAACTGATCTGTAAGCTCAGCAATGTCGTAAATTTTTGCGTTATATCCTCCACCCAAAGCGGAGCTCCTATAAGCCCTATATAATTCTACATTATTGACTCCATTCCCATCATTATACAATGCAGGGTTACTAATTATTATATAATCTCCTCTAGTTGCAGTGGTGTTATAATTAATAAAGTTTTTGGTACTTAAATTGTTTATGATATTTAATGAAGGTATTTCTACGTTATTCAAAGTAAATTTTCTTACTGCATCTGTGGATGAGGGCAAAACAAATTTCACTTTTCCAGGTGTTGATGCAATATCCCCTATATATCTTCTACCATTATTGATATCATAAAGCACAGGTGCAGTAGTTCCGTAATTGAAATTATCTATTAATAAATAATTACCAGTTGTTGAAGAACTTAACTCAAAATAGAAAGATTTTGAGTTATTAAAATTAAATATTGATGGGTATGTAATTCCAACATTTGCCAAAACCATATTTTCTATAGGCTGAGCAGGGGTAGAAATTGGATTGAGATTAGATAAAGTGAAATTTAAATCTACCGATGAAGTATTTTGTAAAAAAGAAAGGGGTAAGTTATTTGCAACAATACTAGCATCTATTAGACTAGTAGATATTACAGGCAATGAAGGACTAGAACCTATTATTGCGTTATTAAAAACCCTTAGGTTTAAAGATCTGCTACTATTATCTGAGTTAAAGTAGGCTTTAGCTCTTACTGATAATCCATTTGCGGGGCCAGATGTATAAACATTTAAACCAGATATTGTTTCAGTGTAATTAGTAGATACTTGGGGGCCAGCACTAATATTACTACTTACAAATCCTTCTCCATTATCATAACTAGAAGAATGTACATAAGCTCCATAGTTTCTTCCAAAACCTCTATTTAATTGCGATTTATAATACACATCTATCTTGCGCATAAAAAATGCATCGGGCGTTGCACCAATTGCTGGTGCAGGATTTGCTGCGTTTACATACCTCAAATTTGCACTTGTTGCATTTACTGTAAGAAAATAAACAGCTGTATCTGTTTCCAGGCTATGCTTATCTGCCAGCTGAAATTGTGGTGTTATGTACAATGCATTGTCGGCTTTACCATCATTCATTTCACCAAAAAACTCTATGTAGTCTAATGCGCCAAGTGGTGCTGCGTTTGTAGAAGTAAATAACCTTACTTGTTGACCATTTCTCCAGAGCTGAAAATTATCTGCATTTGTTGCTGCAAGCCCTGCACTAGCAAGTGCTGTTTGTGGAATGCGACAAATATTATCTGTTGCTATTCTAAACTTATAATACGTTTTACTATAATCTATCCAACTATTGTTTAACTGCGCAGAAGCAGCTGTAGCTATAAACAATAAAAAAGGAAGTAATAATTTTTTAATCATAACGAAATTATTTGCAGATGTTTTATTCATCTTCATTTTTTCCAAAATTAATTCTTAATGAAATTACGTGTGTGTATAACGGGTTTGATTGATTTGCTAAATTTGTAAAAGCATAATCAATATTAATTTTTTTTATTTTAAAGCCTGCACCCAAACTTGGCTGATAAATCCATACTTTCTTCTGATTAAGTGTATCGCCATCAGACAATGCCCTTTGAAAGTTTGTAATACCTGCCCTTATAAAAAAAGCATCTTTGATAGAACCTTCAATACCTACATGAGGATCTGCACTTATTGAATTTCCGCTAAGTACCGTATTTCTTTTCCCATCAAAAGTTACATCTACATTGGCTTCTGCAAGCAATTTAAAATTGCTACCAATAGCAAAATTATAGCCACCACCAAACACAACTCTTGGTGCTGTTATTTCTGTAGATCTTATTGGTATATCATTTTTAGTGAGGTATAATTTTTCCTTTTCTGCATCAGTAAATTTGAAAGACCACGCATTGTAGGTAGTAGTTATATCCTTTGCCATTATTCCTACACTCCATTTACTACTTCTCATTTGTACACCCGCATCTAAACCAAAGCCCCAGGCATTGGCAAATTTTCCTACTTTTCTGTAAATCACTTTTGCATTTACGCCTGCATTGATGGTATAATTATCTGTTTCTTTTATTTTTTGTCCCAATGAAACTAAAAAAGCATAATCTGCACTAGAAAATGTTTTGATATTGTTATAGTTGATACTACCATCTGGTTCTACCAAAAAAAGTGTGTTGGGAATATCATCTACGGCAAAGCGTAACAAGGAAAAACCCAGCGTTCTCTTATTATCTTGAATAGGAATTGCAGCAGCTGCATAATCGTATTTCGCTATCCCACTAAAATATTCCGCATGCATTATGGCAGCTTTGGCATCATCTTTCACTTCTGCCAAGCCTGCAGGATTCCAATAACCTGCTGTAGCATCATTTACAAATGCTATTTGAGCGTTGCCCATTCCTAAACCTCTCGCTCCTGCACCAATATTAAGAAACTCATTAGAGTATTTTCTAAATTGCGCTTTACAATCTGTACTTTGAATAAACAGAATAGACAACAAAGCAAAAATGCTTTTTTTCATATGAATAGTTCTTGATAATAGTAATTAATATTGTGGCTTTAACGATCTTTAGGATTAAAAGAATTTTTTATATAAACACCACACAAATATAGGAAAATAGCCCCAAATTTATGGTGGGTAACTGTTTGGTTACACACAAAACGTAAAATAGTTACAAAATGTTGCTCATTACGGATTTATTTAATAAAAAAAGGCAAATTTATGGCTTCATGTATTAGCTAATTAAGAAAATAGTAACCAAATTACACTAAACAAAAACAAGTGTACCTCCAATTATAAATTTGAAAGACTCGCAATTCATTAAATCTAAACATATAAGTTATATACAAAGCTGTTATTGAATTGAACTTTTGAAAGCATATTTTTGTGCTAAATTGATAAAACAATAAATTAATGAATGCATTTATAGAAGAAATGAAATGGAGAGGTATGTTGCAAGATATAATGCCTGGCACAGAAGAACAATTGAACAAAGAAATTACAAGCGGTTACATTGGTTTTGATCCTACAAGTGACAGTCTTCACATAGGTAGCTTGGTTCCAATATTATTATTGGTGCACTTACAAAAAGCAGGACATAAGCCAGTAGCGTTGGTAGGTGGTGCTACTGGTATGGTAGGCGACCCTAGCGGAAAAAGCGAAGAACGAAATATGTTGAGTAAAGAAGTGCTTGATAAAAATGTAGCAGGTATAAAAAAACAACTGCAACAGTTTTTACATTTTGAAAATGACATTCCAAACCCTGCATTATTGGTAAACAATTACGATTGGTTTAAAGAAATTTCTTTTTTAGATTTCATTAGAGATGTGGGCAAGCATATAACGGTGAATTATATGATGAGTAAAGACAGCGTAAAGAATAGATTGGAAGGGGTAAATGGAATGTCTTTTACAGAATTTACTTATCAATTGGTTCAGGGTTACGATTTTTATTGGTTATATAAAAACATGAACTGCAAATTGCAAATGGGTGGCAGTGACCAATGGGGAAATATTGTTACCGGTACAGAGCTTATCCGCAGAAAAGATGCTGGTGAAGCTTTTGCATTTACCTGCCCATTAATTAAAAAGGCAGATGGGGGCAAGTTTGGAAAATCGGAGCAAGGTAACGTGTGGCTTGATGGGACTAAAACTACTCCGTTTCAATTTTTTCAGTTTTGGTTAAATGCTTCTGATGTGGATGCTGAGGGATGGATAAAGATTTTTACTTTTTTGAGTAAAGCTAATATTGATGCTTTGATTGCTGAGCATTCTACAGATGCGAGTAAAAGAATTTTACAAAAAACGCTTGCCAAAGAATTGACCATTTTTGTTCATGGAAATGATGAATATGAGAAAGCACTTGAAACTACGGAAAAATTATTTGCAACTAAAAATGCATCAGCCGAAAGTTTAACCGAAGAAGATTTAGTAAACATTGAAGGGATTATAAAGTCTACAATTTCTAAAAGTGATTTTGAAGTAGGGATTGATGTAACCACACTTTTTACAAGCATACAAATATTTCCAAGCAAAGGAGAAGCTAGGAAAATGATAGAAGGTGGTGGTGTGAGTATAAACAGAAATAAAATTACTGATCCGAAAATAATTCTAAAGAATAACATGTTGTTGCATGGCAAGTTTTTATTGGTGCAAAAGGGGAAGAAGCATTATTATTTGGTAGAAGTAATTTAGCAGTTGGCAGGGGGCAGTTGGCAGGGGGCAAAGTGCAGTTTTAGAGGGCAGTTGGTAGAGGACAGTTGGCAGTTGACAGTTGGCAGTTGACAGTTGGCAGTTTGTAGTAGGAAGTCTTTGTGCACTTTGTATAACCATTTGAAACTTTTTGTGGTAAACAAAATTGTTTATATAATATATGTCCCGAACCTTTGGAAAAGATAAAAGTTAATCGAGCATTAAGAAATATTACTAAAATATTAAAACAGAGAAATGAAATTTTTAAAAACATTAAACATTGCTGATAAAAACAAAGGCGTTTCTACAGGTGTAAATTGGGTAGCATCTAAAGGCGAGAAAATAATATCATTTTCGCCAGTAGATGGAAAAGAAATAGGAACAGTAATAGCTGCGGATAGAATAGCTTACGATACTGTAGTAGAAAAAGCACAATCTGCATTTGCTGAATGGCGCTTGTGGCCTGCACCTAAGCGTGGCGAAATTGTAAGATTAGTAGGAATGGAATTAAGAACTTACAAACAAGCTTTGGGAGAATTGGTAAGTTATGAAATGGGAAAAAGCTTGCAGGAAGGATTAGGCGAAGTACAAGAAATGATTGATATATGTGATTTTGCTGTTGGTTTATCAAGGCAATTACATGGGCTAACCATGCACAGTGAAAGACCTGGTCATAGAATGTATGAGCAATATCATCCATTAGGGATTGTAGGTATTATCTCTGCATTTAATTTTCCTGTAGCGGTATGGAGCTGGAATAGTATGCTTGCATGGATTTGTGGTGATGTTACTATTTGGAAGCCTAGCGAAAAAACCCCTTTGTGTGGTGTGGCTTGTCAACAAATAATACAAAGTGTGTTTAAGAAAAATAATGTTCCTGAAGGAGTATGCGGACTCATAAGCGGTGGCAGAAATGTAGGTGAGTGGATGGCTTCGGATACTCGTGTAGCACTTGTAAGTGCAACAGGAAGCACTCGTATGGGCAAAGCTGTAGCTGCAACTGTAGGCGAAAGATTGGGCAGAAGTTTGTTAGAACTTGGTGGAAATAATGCCATCATTATATCTAACGATGCAGATATAAATATTGCTATTACTGCGGCTGTATTTGGTGCGGTAGGAACAGCAGGACAACGTTGTACCACAACTAGGAGATTGATTATTCACGAAAAAATATACAACAAGTTTAAAGACCGTTTGATAAATGCATATGGCCAATTAAAAATTGGAGACCCTTTAAATCAAAAAAATCATGTGGGGCCATTGATTGATGTGGATGCAGTAAACAATTATTTAAATGCGATTAAAAAATGTAAAGAAGCAGGTGGAAATTTCATAGTGGAAGGTGGCGTACTGAAAGGTAAAAATTTTGAAAGTGGATGTTATGTAAAACCATGTGTAGCAGAAGCTAAAAATAGTTTTGAAATTGTGCAACATGAAACATTTGCTCCCATACTTTACATTATGAAGTATAAAACGATGGAGGAAGCTATAGCTATGCAGAACGGAGTTCCGCAAGGTTTATCATCATCTGTAATTACCAATAATTTGAGAGAAGCAGAATTATTTTTATCACAAGCAGGGAGTGACTGTGGTATTGCGAATGTAAATATAGGTACATCAGGAGCTGAGATTGGTGGAGCTTTTGGTGGCGAAAAAGAAACAGGCGGTGGTAGAGAAAGTGGTAGCGATGCTTGGAAAGTTTATATGCGTAGGCAAACGAACACTATAAATTATACAGATAAGTTACCACTGGCACAGGGAATTAGGTTTGATTTGTAAAAGCAGTTTCATACAACGATTCAACGATAATAAAGACACAAAGGATAACCGATATTAATACTGAATTTCATTTTTAAATAATGTTAACTGGTCATAATAAATAACAAATCTTTAAATTTCTCCATCGCTGTTTCGCTGTTTTCTTTGTTACTTTGTATAAAAAATAAAAAAACAATGAATAAATTTTCGACACTTGTAATGGTAGCCTTCATGTGGGGCAGTGCTGCATTTGCACAAAATAGTAAAATGGATGTTCCAAAAGACTGGCATCAATTAGACCCTGCTAAAACAGGATACAATGGCATAAGTTTAGATAAAGCTTATGATCTAATTAAAACAAAAAAACTTAAAAGCAACAGGGTAATAGTAGCTGTAATTGATAGTGGTATAGATACTTTGCATGAGGATTTGAAACCTGTACTTTGGACAAACCCAAAAGAGATACCTGGCAATGGTATTGATGATGACAAAAATGGTTATGTAGATGATGTACATGGATGGAATTTCATAGGAGGTAAAGATGGTAGAAATGTAAAAGAAGATAGCTATGAAGCCGCTCGAGTTTATTACAAGCTAAAACCAAAGTGGGAAAATAAGACGGAAGATGATGCCGTAACTAATGCAGATAAAAAAGAATTTGCTGATTATATTAGAGCAAAAGTGAAAACTGTAGGAGATACAGACCCAAGAGCTGCTGGACAGATAAAATTTATGCTTAAGAAATTCACACTAGGTGATTCTGTAATAAGAAAGGAAATAGGAAAGGAAGAATATAATATTACAGACTTAGAAAGCTATACGCCTGTAAATGCAGATGCTAAAATGACTAAAGGCCTTATTGCATCTATATCAAAAGAAAACAATACCACTGATATTTCTAACAAACAACTGTTAGATGAATTACGAGGAGAATTAAAAAAGATAGACGCTGCATCTTCTGCACCACGAGAATATAGAAAAGAAATTGTTGGCGATGATGAAACTAACGTGAACGATAGGAATTATGGCAATAACGATATTATGGCCAGCACGCCTTTTCACGGAACACATTGCTCAGGAATCATTGCTGCTGTAAGAAATAACAAAGTTGGGGTAGATGGAATTGCAGACAATGTAAGAATTATGATGTTGCGAGCTGTGCCAGATGGTGATGAACATGATAAGGATATTGCAAATTCAATCCGCTATGCAGTAGACAATGGTGCCCAAATTATCAGCATGAGTTTTGGTAAAGACTTTTCTCCTGAGAAACAATGGGTAGATGATGCTTATCGTTATGCAGCAAGTAAAAATGTATTATTAGTACATGCAGCTGGTAATGATTCGAAAAATGTAGATACCACCTATAATTTTCCGAATCCTTTTTATATAGATGGAAAAGGAAGGGCAGAAAATATAATAACAGTAGGGGCAAGTGGAGATAAAAAGAATGGCGGCTTAACTGCATCATTTAGTAATTATGGCGTAAAGGAAGTAGATGTATTTGCACCTGGTGTAAATATTCATTCAACGATTCCAGGTGGAAATACTTATGGTGATGCAAGTGGAACTTCTATGGCTTGTCCTGTAGTAGCAGGTATTGCAGCGTTATTGCTAGAATATTATCCAAATCTTACAGCCGTGCAATTGAAAGAAGCTATAGAAAAATCAGCTGTTAAATCCAGTGAAAAAGTAAACAACCCAGAAACAAAAGAGAAAGTAGAATTAAGTACCCTCTCTAAAACTGGTGGTTTTGTAAACGCATTTGAAGCAATAAAATATGCTGCTACTATTAAAGCAAATGCTAAACCTATATCTATACCTCCTACGAAGATTAAAAAAGCTGCAAAAGGATAAAAAACCTGCTTCGCTATTGAAATAATAAAAAGCTGTCTCATTTTATTTTGAGACAGCTTTTTATTATTTATTACTTTTACAAAAATCATACATATGAGTATAACAAACACCGAAGGCTATTTTTTAAAATATACTTCACTTGTAAAAGAAGGTGATTTAATTGATGCATTTACCCAACAAGATTCAGTAATAAAAAAATTTGTAGAAAGAATTTCAGAAGAAAAATCTTTATACGCATATGCAGAGGAAAAATGGACATTGAAAGAAGTGCTACAACACATGATAGATACCGAAAGGATATTTGCCTACAGGGCATTAGCTATAGCTAGAAAAGAAACCACTACCCTACCAAGCTTTGATGAAAATAATTATGCAGCTCACTCAAACGCAAATGTTAGAAGCTGGCAAAGTTTAGTTGAAGAAATGTATGCCGTAAGGTTGTCAACCAAAATGCTTTTTAATTCATTTAACGAAGAAATGCTTTCAACAATAGGTAACTTTAGCAGTAATAAGGGAGATGCCAAAACACTAGGATTCATTATGATTGGACATGTTTATCACCATGTAAGCATAGTTGAAGAAAGATACTTTTAAATCATAGAAATCATATTGTAAGATTTACTTAGATTGATAAAGCTATTAAAAGAATAATAATAGTATACTTTGTAATAATGGAAATATAAAAATGCCGCCGTATTTTACTACGACGGCTTTTTTTAGGGGTAATTCAAGGACTAGTTCTTTTTTGCAACTTTATCGCTTGCTATCATTTTGTTCATGATTTTTATAGTTTGATCAATATAAATATCGCTTCCTATTGCTTTCACAAAACGTTTATTGGTTTCAGATTTCTCTTTTGTTTTAGCAATCTCTACAGTATCTGCTACAATATTTTTTACATCTAATGGTTTAGCTAATTTATAGTTTTCTTCCAATTGTTTATAAACAGCTTTCAACTTCTTTTGATCCTCTTCGTACTTTTTTATATTTAAACTAAAAGGTTTGTTCATACTAGAATCTAATAGGCGTACATTTTCTTTTAGTTTAATAAAATTTGAGTTAATAGAAGTTTCTGCATTAGCAGCAGTAACAATATCCCCCAAACTGAAGTTGCTTACCCATGGCTTATAATCAGCCTTTTGTATTTCATCAAACTTAAGTGCATAAGCATTGTCTTTTTCTCTAAACTTATATAATTCATAACGATCTGGAATAATGATATCTGGTATAACACCTCTCAGCTGTGTAGTGCTTCCATTAATTCTGTAAAACTTTTGCAGTGTGAGTTTTAATGCTCCAAGATCTTCAGATTTTTTTGCACCAAGTAAAGGGCTTTCATTATCTGGATTGAGCGGAATATTTCTTTGCACTGTACCCTTACCATAACTACTCGTACTTCCAATAACAATCCCTCTTTTATAGTCTTGTATAGCAGCTGCAAAAATTTCAGAAGCAGATGCACTCATTTCATCTACCATCACTGCAAGCGGACCGGTATATAAAACTGTATTGTCTCTATCTTTAAGCACAGAAGGTTTCTCATCTCTACTTTTTACTTGCACTATTGGACCATCCTCAATAAAAAGCCCAGCCATTTGTACTACATCATATAAAGACCCGCCTCCATTACGTCTAAGATCCAACACTATTCCTTCTACATTTTCTTCCTTTAATTTTTTCACTTCATTAGCTACATCTGTGGCGCACCTTCTACCTGTTGGTTTTTGAAAATCTGCATAGAACTCTGGCAAATAGATATAACCAATTTTATGATCACTGTTTACAATTACAGATTTTGCATAGGTATCTTCCAACACAATTTCATCTCTTAAGAGGGCAATTGTTTTTACACTTCCGTCTACTCTTTTAAAAGTAATCCTAACTTCAGTACCCTTTTCGGATCCACGAATAAGTTTTATTGCATCAGGAATTGCATAACCGGTGACATCAATAGGCTCATCTTTTCCTTGAGCAATTTTTATAATTTCATCATTCTCTTTTACTTCACCACTTCTCCAAGCTGGCATACCAGTAACCAAGCTTGCAATTTTTATTTTGCCGTCTTCTTCTTTAAGCCCTGCACCTATACCATAAAAACTTCCTTTCATAGATTCGTTGAAACCTCTTAAATCTACGGGTGCAAAATAATCTGTATGAGGATCCATGGTTGTAGAAATATTATTTACAAACTTGCTAAAATTTGCATCCACATTATCAGTATTAATTCTTGTAGTAAAAGAACGAAGCATTTGCTTTCTTACAAAGTCTCTGGATTCTCTCTCTAAAGTACTATCTGCTTTTATTTTAAAATCTTTCTTTTCTTTCCCCTTTGTTCGTTCTTCTAATAAATCAGTATACTTAGCAAGCGTCAAATACTTCAAACGCTTTCTCCACATATCTTTTCGCTCTGTTTCATTTTTTGGATATGCCGCCTTATCAGCATCTAAATCTAAGGTTTCATTGGTATTAAAATCAAAAGGCTTGGCTAAAAAATCGTTATAAAATTTAGACACTTCAGATAATCTTTTTACATAGATGGCATTTACTTCAAAAAAAGAATTGAGTTCAGCACCATGTATTTCATCATCTATTTTAGTTTCAAATTTCTTCATTGATTCAATATCCGACTGGAAGAAAATATTCTTTTCTCCATCCAAATCTTCTTGAAATCTTTTTAATACAATTTTACTAAAATCATCATCAATTTTTCTTGGGCTAAAATGACCTTCTTCTAATAAAATGCCAACGTTTCGTAAAATTTTAGTGTATCTAAGTTTAGGGTTATCGTTATTACCACTATCTGAACTACCAAGTGACCTAAAGCCTACAAAAACACTTGCAGCTACAAGTACTAGTGCAACGGGGATAAATTTTTTACTCATGATAAAATTCGCAATTTTGTGCATATGCTAAAATTAACGATAAAATATTATTATTCGTTTTATTGAAGGTATAAGTGGTAATAATTTTTTGTTAAACGAATAAATTAGATAATCTATGACGTATCATGGCTCTTGGAAAAAGTAATTGTAATATCTAATTCTGTCTTCTACTAATTTTTTGAGTATAATTCTGATGTTTATTGCATTAAAACATAAAGTATAATCACCTACAAATTAGGATAAATTAAACATTTTATGCAATGATTTATAAAACCATCATGAGATTAAAAAATTTATCCCCGTTGCACTAGTACTTGTAGCTGCAAGTGTTTTTGT
>JANMFB010000393.1:0-4153 GCA_031377605.1 Ferruginibacter sp. | reverse complement strand
TTCATTTTTGATAGTTTGTTTTAAAACCGCAGCATATTCCTTAGAAGAAATATTGTCTTCGGAAAGAAAAGAATAATAGCCCTGAATTACGAAAGGTTTTTTTGTAAATAAAACCATTGTTGTAGATACATTTCCCACTTCCATAATCAAATGGATATCAGAAAAATCATTAGTAATTGTCGGTATTTTAAAAGCTATATTCAAATGTTTAAATTTAAGTGGCAAAATAAGGTATTTTTGCGCACTTATGGAAAGTGGAGCTACATTTAATGATTTAAAAGTTGAAGTAACCAACAAGCAAATACTCTCTATTGCTTTGCCTATCACGCTGTCTATAATGATACCGCAGCTCAATATGCTTATCAATAGTATTTTTCTTGGAAGGGTAAGTGAGGAGGCATTGGGAAATGCAGGAATTACTGGCGTATTTTATTTAATTTTCGCAGTAGCAGGGCATGGATTAAACAATGCTTTGCAATCTGTTTTTTCCAATAATGCTGGAAGTGGCAATACAGAAAACTTTAAGACCATTCTTTCCCAAGGGATAAGAATCAGTTTACAATTTGCTGCTATAGGTATTTTGTTTACATGGATTATTGCACCATTTATTATGCAGTCGGTAGCTGCTCCTTCTGCTTATCCACAAGAAATGAGTTTTCTTAGGATAAGGATTTGGGGGCTTCCATTTTTATTTCTATTTCAAATGGGCAATGCATTTTTAATAGCATCGCTCAATAGCAGGTATTTAATGATTGGATTTATAGCAGAAGCAGGTATTAATATTTTGTTTGATTATTTGCTAATTTTTGGCAAAGCTGGTTTTCCACAGATGGGATTTAATGGTGCTGCAGTAGCATCTGTAATTGCAGAATGTATAGGAATGATTGCCGTTTTTGTTGTAATCATTTATACAGGACTTAAAAAGAAATACAATTTATTTAATTCATTTAAATTTAACAAAGAGTTTTCTCAAAAAATATTTAAAGTTTCTCTTCCACTTGTTGCACAATATGTAATAAGCGTAACCACTTGGCTTGTATTTTTCTTGTTGATAGAAGCTCGTGGTGAGATGAATGCCAAAGCAATTAGCAATGTAATGCGGAATGTTTTTGGGCTAGCGGGGTGCTTTATTTGGGCATTTGCTGCAACTTCTAATAATATGGTAAGTAATTTAATGGGGCAAAAAAGAGAAGATGATGTAATCTACGCCATAAAGAAAATTACCTTCTGGAGTTTAGGGCTTTGTATAGTTCCGGTTTTATTGCTTAATCTTTTTCCAAGTATATTTTTTAATCTTTTTGGGCAAAGCAATGATTTTATAAAAGAAGGGATTCCAGTAATAAGAACAGTATCATTAGGCTTGGTTTTTATGAGTATAGCAAATATTTGGCTCAATGGTGTTACCGGTACTGGAAAAACAAAAGTAAATCTTGCCATAGAAATTATATCTATCAGCCTATACCTTGGATATACCTATTTCTTTATGAAAGTAAAATACGTTTCTTTAGCTGTTGCTTGGAGCAATGAGTTTATTTATTGGACAAGTATTTTTTTAATGGCTTTCATATATTTAAAGGGCGGAAAATGGAAAACGAAGGAAGCTTAAATATTTTCTCACAAAAGTTCAATAAATATTTTTTTTAATTGATCTAAAATAACTTTACCAAACAAATAGTTAGATTGAAATTCATTTATATACATATCATTTTGCTTTTTTTTGTTCTCAAAATATTTTAGCGCAGCAATGCCAAGGTAGCTTGGGAGATCCTATTGTAAATATAACTTTTGGTGCAGGCACAAACCCAGGACCAGCTTTATCAGCTGCAACAACAAATTATCAATATGTACCAAATGATTGTCCAAGTGATGGATTTTATACGGTAAGAAACAATACAACAAACTGTTTTGGAAATACTTTTTTTCACTTATCAATGACCACACTGGAGATCCAAATGGTTATTTCATGCTGATAAATTCCAGTTTACTGCCAAGCGCTTTTTACGTGGATACTATAAGGGGCCTTTGTTCAAATAGCACCTATGAATATACCGCATGGGTTATTAATATTTTGAAACCGACTGCTTGTAGTGGAAATGCAACTAAACCAAATATTAGTTTCATCATAGAGAAAACGGATGTCACTTTGCTGGTAGTTATAATACCGGCGATATTCTTCTCACAAATATACCAACATAGGTTAGGTATCCTTTTATATTTACTACACCTGCCGGTATTTCGGATGTGGTAATAAGAATGGTAAATAATGGCCCTGGAGACTATGGAAACGATTTAGGATTAGACGATATAACATTTAAACGTTGTGGACCACAACTAACACCAAACATTCAAGGACTAAATACTCGTACTACAAAAGTATGTTTAGGAACCACACAAAATTTTACGATTAGTACTACAATTACTGCTGGTTTTACAAATCCTGAATTTCAATGGCAACAAAGTTATAACGGGAGCCCTTTTACAGATTTAGCAGGTTTAAATACCAATCCAGTAGTTGTAAATTTTAATGCAAGTAATTTGATTGGTACTTATAGATTTAGGCTAGCAGCCGCAGAACAAGGCACTATTAATAGCATTAATTGCAGAGTAGTTTCAGAGCCAATAACGATTACAGTAATTCAAAACCCTACTGTTAATATTGCCAATAACCCTACCGTTTGCTAAAATCAAAATTTTTCATTGCTAGCTTCAGGTGCACTTACTTACACTTGGACAGGTGCAAACGGATATAACTCAAACTCTAATCCCACAACCATAAATACTATACAATTAATAAAAGCGGGGAATTATTTTGTAACAGGTACGGATTTAGACGGATGCCAAGGTACTAGCTCTACCAATATTATAGTAAACCCCACCCCTATTCCATCAACTACATTTATTGATACCAGTATTTGTAGTGGAAAAAATTTACAACTTTTGCTAATGGAGGTACAAATTATAGTTGGTCTACTAATATAAATATTGCTAATACCGGAATTGCTTCTCCATTTGTGAACCCAACCGATAGTATCATCTACCAAGTTGTTGTTACCAATCAATTTAGCTGTAAAGACTCTGCATTGGTAAAAGTGAATTTTATAAAAAAGCCTATTGTAAATGGAGGAATAGATTAAATAATTACAGCAAATACTAACATACAACTAAGCGGAACAATTACCGGGCAATACACAAATTTTTATTTGACTAGTATTGCAACTTTGAGCAACAATAATATGCTGAATCCTACTACAAACATAAACACTGATACAAAATTTTATTTAACATCTACATCCTTGGGAAACTGAGGAGACGTATCAGACGAAGTAAAAATTAAAATTTTAAAAGGACTTTTTTTTCCAAATACCTTTACACCAAACGGCAATAACTCGACATGAATTTCAGCCACACACATTGGCCTATTTTGAAATTCAGTTTGGTATAAGATATTCCACACTGATACTAATGTCTTAACCCAATCAAATATGATTGATGAAAAGCTCATTTATAATAATATAAATTCCTAATACCAAAATAAACCATCCAAATGCTGGTTTTAATTTTGGGCCATCAATTTTTTTAGATATTGCTGTTCCTATAAACATTCCAACAACGGCTACCAAAGTGATGCTAGTAAGTAGTTTCAAATCCATGGTTTTCTCTCCTACAAAATCAGCAGCAAATCCTATAGATGAATTTATAAAAATAATAAGTAAGGAAGTACCCACTGCTTGTTTCATTGGAAGTCCAGCAAAAAATATCAATGCAGGAATTATAAGAAAGCCACCACCTGCTCCAAGAAATCCGGTTACCAATCCTAGTAAAAATCCAATTATACCTAATTGTATAAAACTAACTGGCCTTTTATCTTTGTCTAAAACAATTGTTCTTATCATAGAAAATGATGCAGCTATCATAAGCGTTGCAAATACAACCATTATTAAGATATGCTTGGTAAAATGAAAATTACCTATATCAAATAAATGACTAGGTATACTGGGCAAAATTAATTTGCGCATTAGCAAAAGCGAAAAAACTGATGGAATAGCAAATATAATCCCCGATTTTATTTGCAAATTACCAATTCTGTAATGCTTTAGTGTACCTACCAATGCAGTAAAACCAACAATGAATAAAGAATAGCTCGTAGCTTGTT
>JANMFB010000363.1:0-20106 GCA_031377605.1 Ferruginibacter sp. | reverse complement strand
GTGGTAAAAATGCTGCAGCTGCTGCAAGTGAATCTGGAGGCATATATAAAGAAGTAACCATGAGCGATGCTGCCATGGTAATGAGCTATGCAACTAAAGTTATTATTGTGCCAGGTTATGGCCTTGCTGTAGCACAAGCGCAACACACCTGTCATGAGCTAGAAAAAATTCTTACAGATAAAGGGGTAGAAGTTACTTATGCCATTCATCCTGTTGCTGGTCGTATGCCAGGCCACATGAATGTATTGCTTGCAGAAGCAGATGTAGCTTATGAAAAATTAGAAGAAATGGAAGATGCAAATTCAAATTTTAAAAATACGGATGTAGTCCTTATTCTTGGAGCAAATGATGTAGTGAATCCAGCTGCAAAAAATGATCCTGCTTCGCCCATTTATGGCATGCCAATTTTAGAAGTAGAACAAGCAAAAATGGTTATTGTAAACAAACGTAGCATGAAAGCAGGTTATGCAGGTATAGAGAATGAACTTTTTTATCAGCCAAAAACTTCCATGCTTTTTGGCGATGCCAAGAAAGTTTTGCAAGATTTATGTGCAGAAATTAAAGCATCTTAAATTAAGTTTTCTGTAACATTACGATTTGTACATTTATCTATGCGATTTGCTTTACTCCCTAGAAAATATGTTCTAACCATTTTAAGAAAAAATATTCTATTTTCTTTGCTATTTCTATTTAAAGTAGGAAATATTTTTGCTCAAAATTATTTTGCAAATGCAGATTTTGAGGCAATTAATAATTGTACAGAATTCCATCAAGATTGTGCAAGCGAGGCGTGGTTTTATCTAAAACCAGCCGTTACGCCGCTCATCAATAACTATGTAGTTCCCAAGCCTTTTAGTGGAAAAGATTTATTAATATTACCGGTTGAAAACATTTACAAAAAAACTAGCAAAAAAAGAACTTTTGTCTACACAATGTTATGTTGCCCTTTACAAATAGGTAAAAATTACAAAGTTTGCTTCTATATTAATTCTGCAGGCAAAGCTTTTCATGGGATTGATTTTTATTTTAGCGACAAAGAATATATTTCAGAGAACTTTAATAATGATTCTTTAACGCCATCTATACATATTTCAACAGAAGATATTTCCAATGAATTAGCCGGATGGAATTTTGTGGAAACAATTTACAAAGCAAACGGAAAGGAAAAATTTTGTTATGTAGGAAACTTAAGCAAAAGCGTATTTGATTATTCTCCAATAGAAAGAATGAACAAAGAGGGTGATATCTTTTATTTCATAGATGATATCTCTTTTAAGCCAGTTATTACCGAAAAACTGTGTTCGCAATATCAATTAAACATTGAAAGTTTATTTGCCCAAAATTTAAGGCATACAGAGGCTGCGTTAATAAACGCTAGCCAAGATTTAATAAAAGATACTATCATCGTTCCCTCAGTATTTTTTGAAACAGATAAAGCAACCTTAAAGCCTACTTTTAAAATTGCCTTGAATAAAATTATTCAAAAAATAACAGAAAAAAATATCTCAAAAATTGAAATTGAAGGCCATACCGACAATACGGGAACTGCCGAGCACAATAAAGAATTATCAATAGCAAGAGCAATGACAATAAAAAGTTTTTTTCTTGAAAAACTTCCTTTTTTACAAGAGCAGATTACTGCACTAGGAAGGTCATCTGAAGTTCCAATAGCCAGCAATAAGACATCAGAAGGTAAAGCCAAAAATAGGCGTGTACAAATTGTACTAAGCTATACCACTTCTAAGAAATAAAGAATTTAGTCAAGTATTTTTTCCATCGCCATTCCTCTTGATCCTTTAATAAGAATAAATGAGTTTTGTATTTGTTCACTTTTATACCAAGCTACAGCTTCTTCTGTAGTTGTGAAATGCAAAATTGTAGTAGGTAAATTTTTATAGTCTTTTCCTGCAAGTACAATTTTTTTCCATTCATATTTCATTAATAAATCTACAATACCTTGATGTTCTTGTAAACTTTGTTCACCTAATTCCATCATTCCTCCCAGTATCAAAATTTTATTCTCTCCCTCCATAGCAGCAAAATTTTCTATTGCAGCCTTCATGCTAGTAGGGTTTGCATTATATGCGTCAAGTAATATTGTATTCGTTCCTTTTCCAATTATTTGTGACCTGCTATTAGAAGGAATATAGTTTTCAATAGCTTCTTTAATTTGTATATCTGAAACATCAAAGTGCTTACCAATACAAACCGCACTTAAGATATTGGGTAAATTGTAATTGCCGGCCAAATTTGTTTTGATAGAACCAATACTAGATGGTTTTGTGATTTCTACTTCTAAAAAATGTTCGTCATTTTTTATTACTCCGGTATAAGATGCATTCTTTGTACCATAAGTAATTTGGTTTGAAATTTTTTTACTCATTGTGAGTAGATAATCGTAATCGGTATTAATGAATATTGAACCGTTAGTATTGCCAATAAAATCATACAGTTCTCCTTTGCCTTTTCTTACGCCTTCTTCTCCGCCAAAGCCCTCTAAATGAGCCTTACCACAGTTTACAATAATACCATGTGTGGGTAAAGTATATGTACAATATTCCTCTATTTCTTTTTGATGATTAGCGCCCATTTCTATTACTGCAATTTCTGCATCGTTTTTAATACCTAAAATGGTTAATGGAATACCAATATGATTATTTAAATTTCCTTTTGTTGTATAGCATCTGTACTTTTTATTTAACACTACGTGGATTAGTTCTTTTGTAGTGGTTTTTCCGTTGCTACCAGTTACTGCTATAAAAGGTATGGTAAATTGTTCACGATGATGTTTTGCTAATGCTTTTAATGTTTCTAGAACATTGTCCACATAAATTATTTTATCACTACCATAATCGATTTTTTCATCACATACACAATAGGCTGCACCATTCTCTAAAGCAGCTTTTGCAAAATTATTTCCGTTAAAATTTGGGCCTTTTAATGCAAAAAAAATATTGTCTTTTTTTATTTTCCGTGTGTCAGTTTCAACTGATGGGAACTGTAAATAAATTTTGTATAAGTCTGCTATAATCATGCTGTAAAAATAATGATTTTATAAGGGCATAAAAAAACCCTTCGTATTAGGAAGGGTTTTAAGTTAGGATATCCTAAATTATCTTTTAGCTCTTTGCTTCCTAGTAGGGAAATTATTTCCATCTTTGAACCCTGGTCCTTCCGGTGGCCCAAGATATGTTTGTGCACATCTGAAACCAACTGTACTAGCTGCCTGTGTTTCGTCCATGAAGCGACGTGTGCCTGGAGACAACCAATACGCTCTATCATTCCAGCTTCCACCTTTAATAACTCTAGATTTATCACTTATTAGAGAAGATACTCCTGAACCATAAAATACTTGACTAGCAGAATCTCCATCTAAATAATTAATGACATTATTTTTTTGATAATTAGCTCTGTTTTTTACTTCATCATCTGAGATATCTTCTTTTTTTAGACGTCCCATACTATCTCTTTCATAATCACCAGAAGCATTTTTGAACAGTTTTTGGAATTTATTTCCACGGAAATAATTAAAATCTTGCCCATCAAGAGAAGTCATTGGCCTATAAACATCCCCTACCCACTCACTCACATTACCACTCATATTATATAATCCGAAAGAATTAGGATAAAATGATTTTACAGTTACAGGTATAGCACCACGATCATTCAAACCTCCTGCAATTCCCATATTGTCTCCATTACCTCTTTTAAAGTTTGCAAGAAATTTACCTTGCATAGTACCTCTTCTATTATCTCTTAAACCATTAGGATTTTTAGACCATGAATATATTTGCTGGTTCAATCTATTCTCCTCACCACTAGATTTTTCTTTCTTACGAATATTAGGATTCTGATCTAATAATCCATATGCCGCATATTCCCATTCCGCTTCTGTAGGTAGGCGATATCCCATATTTAATATACCATCTTCCATTTTTACATTGGCCCTTGGTTTTCCGTTAATATCTTTTAAATCTGTTTTCTTAGGCTTGCTTTTTGCCATTTGCACAAGCTCCGGATTAGTTAGGTAAGCTTCTGTATTAAAAGAACCATCTTGACCACCACCTCTCATTTCTTTTTTTATAGCATCCTTTTTGAAATACCCTTTTTTCATTAAGAGAAGTTCATTTACTCTATCTGTTCTCCAAATGCAGAAATCATGTGCTTGTTGCCAAGATACTCCTACAACCGGATAAAAATTATAAGAAGGAAAACGGAAATAATATTCTACATAAGGCTCGTTGTAAGCCAATTCTTCCCTCCATACCAAAGTATCTGGAAGTGCTTTTGAAACTATATTTTTATACTCATCAGCATTAAATGTATTCTCTAACCAATACAAATATTCACGATAATGAACATTTGCTACTTCTGTTTCGTCAATAAAAAAAGAAGGTATAGTTATACGACGGGGAACATTATTCCAATCTCCCATAACATCTTCATCTTTTGCCCCCATAACAAATGATCCACCTTGTACAAATACAAGTCCCGGACCAGCTTTTGGATATTTAACTTTGGCTACATGAAAATTACCCATGTTTTTGTCGTCATAATTCCAGCCTGTAGCACTAGACTTACCACTTTTTTTACCACCTAATTTTTTACAAGCAGTTAAAGAGAGTGCAGCAATAGCTACAATAAGAAGTTTTCCCGATATTGAATTAAACATAATTTAGGCCTTTTTAATGAATTATCTAACGAAGAATTTTATTTATTATTGTCAGATGCATTTATCGTGCATATGGATTAACAAGTGCGAATATAAATATTTTAGCTTAAAAATGTACTTACATTTCATTCTTTAGCAATATTTTTTGAAATTTGCGTTATAGAAATGCAACGAATTCAGAAAACCGTTTGTCTTGATATATTATATTGGTCAAAGAATAAATTCAAATATTTTTAAAAATATTTTTTCTGAAAGAATAAAGTTTATATATTTGAAAAATATTTTTATACTATCTTTAACAAAACATTATAAAACTATCTTTTAAAATGTTTTTTAAAAAAGATTCACAGATTATAACAAATTAAATTATTAGCTTATTAGAGGGGAACTCTACCTAATCAAGACAAAAAAAAAGCATGAAAAAAGCAACATTGAAACTAGCTGCCATAGTTATATTAATTGGTAGTGCTTCTACTATTACAAACGCACAAACGTCTGCATCTAACAATTTAAATGTTGTTACAACGGCAGTTCCATTTTTACGTATATCACCTGATGCAAGAGCAACGGGTATGGGAGAAACTGGAATTGCAACTTCAGCAGATGCGTATTCTAATTTCTGGAACTTGGGAAAAACTGTATTTGCAAAAAACAAATCATCCGTTGGTGTTACTTACACACCATGGTTAAGTGATTTAAACTTGAAAGATGTTTACATTGCTTCACTTGCTGGTTATTACAAGTTAGATGAAAGTCAAGCACTTTCTCTTGGTTTGAGATACTTTAGCCTTGGCGATATCCAGTTTACTGATAACACAGGAGCTAATATTGGTAACCAACGCCCTCGAGAATTCACTGTTGAAGGTGGTTACTCAAGAAAATTAGGTGCCAAATCTGGTTTAGGTATTGGTGTACGTTACATCAGCTCTAATTTAGCTACAGGTCCTTTCAATGGTGTTACCTACAAGAAAGGAAGTACAGTAGCTGCAGATTTACATTATTTCCACAATGGTGCTAAAGAAAATGGTGAAGGATTTAACTACGGTGTTACTTTAAGTAACTTAGGTGGTAAAATTTCTTACACTGACGATAACACTCAGAAAGATTTTATACCAGCTAACTTAGGTTTGGGTGGTGCATACACAAAAGTATTTGATGCAGATAGTAAACTTACTTTCGCTTTAGATATAAATAAATTATTGGTACCTACACCTGATACAGGTGCAACTGCAATAGCTGATTACCGCAAAACAGGAGTTGTTGAAAGTTGGGGTAAAGGTCTTACTCAAGCGCCAGGTGGTGGTAGTGAGAAGATTAAAGAATTAACTTACTCTTTAGGTGCTGAGTATTGGTATAAAGATCAATTTGCTTTCCGTGCAGGTTATTTCTTCGAAAATGCTCAAAAAGGTAACCGTCGCTATGCTACAGTTGGTGCAGGTTTAAAATACAGTTCAATTGGACTTAATTTAGCTTACATATTCCCTTCAGGGTCTGGCGTAAGTCGTAACCCATTATCAAACACAATACGCTTTACTTTAGCATATGATATGGATAAATAAGTTTCTTTAAAATAATTAGAAAAATGTCCCGATACATCGGGACATTTTTTTTTAAGCATCATTTTGTGCATCTTTGTTTTAAATAAAATCTTATGAGTTTTAGAATTGGATCAGGTATTGATTTTCATGAATTAGTTATTGGTAGGGATTTATGGATAGGTGGAGTTAAAATTCCTCATACAAAAGGTGCTTTAGGCCATAGTGATGCTGATGTATTATTGCACGCTATTTGTGATGCTTTACTTGGAGCGCTCTCTCTGGGTGATATTGGAAAACACTTTCCAAATGATGACGAAACTATTAAAGATATTGATAGTAAAATCTTACTTGCAAAAACTTATAGTCTAATAAAGAATAAAGGTTATAAAATTATAAACATTGATAGTAATGTATGTTTAGAAAAACCTAAGATAATGCCATATGTAAGTACAATGCAAAAAGCAATTGCAGCAATAGTAGAAATTAATGAAGATGATGTTTCAATAAAGGCAACTACAACAGAAAAAATGGGGTTTGCAGGTAGAGAAGAAGGCCTATTTGCTAATGCTACAGTATTATTAGAAAAAATTTAAGTTTGCAATATGGAAATAGAAATAAAAATTATAAACAAATCTGAAAACGATTTGCCTCATTATGCTACAGAAGGTTCAGCAGGTATGGATATAAGAGCAAACCTTGAAAATACAATAACATTAAAACCACTTGAAAGAATACTGGTACCTACGGGTATTTTTATGGAAATCCCTATAGGATATGAAGTACAAGTAAGACCAAGAAGCGGCCTTGCATTTAAAAACGGAATAACGTGTTTAAACACACCAGGTACGATAGATAGTGATTATAGAGGGGAAATTAAGGTTTTATTAATAAACCTTAGTAGCGAAAACCAATCTATTAACAACAATGATCGTATTGCACAACTAATTGTAGCAAAAGTAGAAAAAGTAAAACTAGTTTCAGTTGAAGAAATAGATGAAACTATAAGAGCAGCAGGCGGTTTTGGGCATACCGGAATCTAAAATTATCAAGATGAAAAAAAATGTGTTTGCATTTATTATAGCAACTTATCTCATTTTCAGTTTCTCACAATGCAGATCTGGGAAGGCAATTACGAAAGCGATTGCACCTAAGGATACTACTAACATTGTACAAATAAAAACGGAGAGTGACTCAATAGCAATAATAAAATCTGTACAAGAAACCTTAAAAAAAAGCAAATTAGAGTTTAAAACATTTTCTGCAAAAATAAAATTGGATATTGAAACAAGCAAAGGAAAAAAGCCTGACTTGGTAGCAAATGTTAGGATGATAAAAGACAGTGCTATTTGGATTTCTATCACTGCCAATGTAGTTATTAATGTAGAAGTTTTTAGAGCATTAATAACCAAGGATAGCGTAATCCTTATAGATAAACAACAAAGAGAAGTACATTACAGATCTATTGACTATTTGCAAGAGTTAACAAATATTCCCTTTGATTTTTTTACCATACAAGACTTAATTATTGGTAATCCAATTTTCTTCAATGAAAACAATATGACTGTAAGGAAATTTGAAAAGTACACGCTTATTTCATCCCTTGAGAAAGACTTTAAAAATCTGATTACCATTTCTTCTCCAGAAAATTTATTACAGCACTGCAAATTAGATGATACTGATATACTATTAAACCGTACTGCAGATTTTACTTTTAGTGAATACAGCACTAACAATGGTGTCACGTTTTCAACATATAGAGAAGTGGTTGCATCTGAAAAAAACAGATTAGACATAAGAATGAATTTTAAGCAGTATGAGTTTAACAAAGAATTATCTGTTAATTTCTCCATTCCAAAAAATTATAAAAAGAATTAATCATTACTTTTAACGTTCGTGGGTATCTTATGAGTAAATATTTCCCTTCAGTTTTAAATTAAAACCACCAAGACTATGATGAGAGTAATTCTTTTGATTTCATTTCTATCTTTTTTCACAACGAATCTAACAGCACAAAAAACTCGTGAAGAACTTGAAAAAGAACGCCAAGAATTGAAGAAAGAGATAGATGATGCACAAAAATTGCTAAATAGTAACAAAGCTGCTACAAAAGAAAACCTAACCACTTTAATTATTTTGGGTAATAAAGCAGCTTTACAAGATAGAGTTGTAAACAATATTTCCAAAGACATAAATATTTTAGACAACAATATATATGGCATACAGAAAGACATTAATAAATATGATAGGCTACTTGACACGCTTAGGCTAGAGTATGCAAAGAGTATGGTATATGCGTATAAGAACAGAGGTAATTATGAGTTTCTAAATTTTATATTTTCTGCAGATAATTTTAATGACGCTGTAAAAAGAATTGCATATCTAAAAAGCTATAGAACTTTTAGAGAAATGCAAGGACAAAATATTATTCGCACACAAGAATTGAGAAGAAAAAAGTTAGAAGACCTAGGAGTAACAAAACAAACGAAGAGCACTGTTTTAGAAACTCAAACAGAGGAAATGAAGAAACTAGAAGAACAAAAGGCAGAACAAGACAGGATTGTAGCAAATTTAAAAAAACAAGGAAAGGATATAAATGCACGTATAGCAGAAAAACAAAGACAAGTAGCAAAAGTAAATGCAGCAGTAAAAGCTGCTATAGCAAAAGCTGTAAAAGAAGATAACGACCGACGTATTGCAGCAGAAAAAGCAGAACGCAAAAAGAAAGCAGATGCAGCTGCTGAGGTAGACCGTTTGGCAAGAATAAAAAGAGCAGATGATATTGCAAAAGCAAAAGCTGCAGGTACAAAACCGCCTGATGAACCGGTTGTAAAAATTACTCCTGAACCAAGGATAAAAAAAGATCCTAAAGTGGCAGAGCCTGTTATTTTGTCTTCAGAAAGCGTTACGTTGAATGCTAGTTTTGAAAGAAACAAAGGCAGCCTTCCTTGGCCAGTTGCCAATCCTGCAATCTTAATACATTATGGACCATATGCATTACAAAGTGGTGCAAAAGGGATTAATGAAGCAGTAACTATTTCTTCATCTATTGGAGCATCCGTAAATGCTGTTTTTGAAGGAGAAGTAATTTTAGTTACGGAAATAGATGATGATAAATACGCTGTCACTGTGAAGCATGGTAATTATTATACTACCTATTTTAACCTTAACAATGTATCAGTGAAAACAAAAGAACAAATAAAAACTGGTCAACAACTAGGCAAAGTTGCTGCCAATTTAGATGGTATTGGTGCAATAGATTTTTATACTGCTAAAGGAAATACACAACTTAACCCTGAAAGCTGGTTAAGAAGAAGATAGTTTTTATTAAATAACAACTTTTCTGTATAAAGCTTCATACTGGGGTACAATATGTTCTATACTAAAACGCTGCGCTTGTTTTAATGCATTGGCTTTATATGTTGCATAAACATTATCATCCTTTAAAATTTTAATAGCATTTGCAGCCATAGCCTCTACATCTCCTACATTGCTCATATAACCACAATTTCCGTCAATAATAATTTCGGGTAAACCGCCTGCATTAGTAGAAATTACAGGCACCTCAGCAGCCATAGCTTCTAAAGCAGCTAGTCCAAAGCTTTCATATTCACTTGGAAGCAAAAATAAATCTGCAATCGGTAAAATATTTTCCATTTGCTCTTGCTTGCCTAAGAAACGAATATCATCTTTAAATGAACATCCTCTTGCTAAATCCTCTAATTCAGGCCTCTCAGGTCCATCTCCTATAAGTACAAGCTTAGCCGGAATTTCTTTTGCTATTAACTGAAATGTTTTTAGCACATCTCCCACTCGTTTTACTTTTCTAAAATTAGATGCATGTACTATTATTCTTTCGCCATTTGGAGCTATTACTTTTTTAAATGCATCTATAGGTTTGTTATGAAATCTTTGAATATCTACAAAATTGTAAATAACTTCTATTGGTTTGTCGATTGAGAAATTATTATATGTCTCAGATTTTAAATTTTCTGAAACAGCTGTTAGTATATCACTTTCCTCCATAGAAAAAGTAACTACGGGCCTAAAGGTTTTATCTTTCCCTACAAGCGTAATATCTGTACCATGCAAAGTTGTAATTACAGGCATTCTTTTACCCTTTTTTGCAAGAATTTGTTTTGCCATATATGCAGCAGATGCATGTGGTATTGCATAGTGTACATGCAATAAATCAATATCGTGGTTATTTACTACATCTACCATGGTGCTTGCTAGTGCTGTTTCATAAGGGGCAAAATCAAACAACGGGTAAGTAGGGATACGTACTTCGTGAAAGAAAATATTTGCATGAAAACCACCGAGCCTCACAGGTTGCTGGTACGTAATAAAATGTATGTTGTAACCCTTATCAGCTAGTGCTATACCAAGTTCGGTAGCCAAAACACCACTGCCCCCGAAAGTAGGATAACAAACAATTGCAATATTCATAAAAAACAAATCTAATAGTGATAAAATTGTAATGCAATATACTCATTTAATAAGCAGTTTTTTTATGATAAATATACTCGGCAAAATGTTATGTTTGCGGTATGAAGAAATTATTAATAATACTACCAATATTTTTTTATTCTATTGTGCTTATTGCTCAAAATGAAAAAATAAACAAGGATAGCATCATCATAAAAAAGATTTCTGATGATATTATGACAAGTGGCTCTGCTTATGAAAACTTACGTTTTTTGTGTAAAAAGATAGGAGCAAGATTGAGTGGCAGCGACAATGCCACTAAAGCAATTTATGCAACAAAAAAAATGCTGATAGATGCAGGTGCAGATAATGTATACTTACAACCTTGTACAGTAACACACTGGGTTAGAGGAGCTAAAGAAGAAGGTTATACCTTAATAGAAGGAAAAAAACTTTCTTTAAAAATGACTTCGCTAGGAAATAGTGAGGGAAGTAAGGGTAAATTAATAGGAGCATCAGTTGTAGAAGTGCGAAGTATGGAAGAATTAAAAAAAATTGGTAATGCAGTAAAAGGCAAAATTGTTTTTTTTAATATAAAAATGAATCCAACTTATATTGGGACATTTGGTGCTTATGGAGAATCTGGCGTAGGGCGAAGATCAGGACCTTCAGAAGCTTCAAGATATGGAGCTATCGCTTGTATCGTACGCTCTCTTGCAAGTAATGATGACGACCATCCGCACACTGGAGCAACAAGATATAACGATTCATTTCCAAAAATACCTGCACTTGCAATTAGCACAAACGACGCAAATAGCATTAGCGCAAATATTAAAGAGGGAAAGAAAGTAGAAGTATTTTTAAAAAATAGCTGCAAAATGCTTCCGCCTATCCAATCATACAATGTAGTAGGCGAAATAAAAGGTTCAACCTATCCTGATGAAATAATAACAGTTGGTGGCCATTTGGATAGTTGGGATTTAGCTGAAGGCGCCCATGATGATGGTGCTGGGATTGTACAAAGTATAGAAGTAATAAGAGCATTAAAAGCAAGTGGAATTATTCCAAAAAGAACCATTCGTGCTGTAATGTTTATGAATGAAGAAAATGGCGGAGGCGGAGGAGATGCCTATGCAAAGGAAGCAAATGAAAAAAAAGAACAACATATATTTGCTTTAGAAAGTGATGCTGGTGGATTTACACCTCGAGGTTTCACTTTTGGAATGAAGCAAGAAAAACTATTAAAAGTTCAGTCATGGTCTAAATTATTTTACAACTATGGTGTGTATGAACTAATTGCTGGTGGGGGTGGTTCTGACATAGAGCCACTTGCAAAAATGGGAGTACCAGTAGGTGGGCTGAGGGTAGATTCTCAAAGATATTTTGATGTACACCATGCTGAGACGGATATATTTGAAGCAGTAAATAAAAGAGAGTTACATTTAGGTGCAGTAAATATGACCGCACTTATATGGCTCGTAAGTGAATACGGACTGTAAATTGACAACAAAATTCATATAATAAAAAAACAAACTTATGGACGATATTAAAAATGAACGCACTGGATCTATTGAAGAAAAAGTAATACTAAAGAAAAAAGGAGGATGTGGTAAATATATTTTTATGGCATTATTTTTCTTTTTACTAATTGGTGGAGTAGTTTTCTGGTGGAAATATTATTACACTTACAGCGATGGGTCTCGTACAGGTATGTTACAAAAACTTTCACACAAAGGAAATTTAATGAAGACCTATGAAGGAGAGCTTGTTTTAAGTAGTGTGTCTTCTTCGGCAAATGTTGCATTGGCCTCAGAGAAGTTTTTCTTTTCTATTGAAAATGACAGTTTAGCAAAATCTATGATGAATCTAGAGGGCAAAAGAGTACGTTTACATTATCAAGAAAAGAAAGGCACATTACCTTGGAGAGGAGATAGTAAATACATTGTGGATGGCGCTTCATTAGAGCTTCCTTAAATCAATTCCCCGCATACAACAAAAATATGGCTGGTACCTTATGCATATCCAGCTTTTTTTGTGCCCATTCTTTAATAGAAAATGTTTTTATATTTTCGGTGGGAGCAGTTAAGTTTATAGCTACACACAATTTTGTATTAGCTGTACAAGTTTTTAATATTGTCTCAAATAAGCTATTATTTCTGAAAGGTGTCTCTATAAATATTTTTGTACTATTACTTTTTTGAGAAGCCAGCTCTAATTCTTTTATTTTTTTTGTTCGCTCTATGTTGTCAATGGGCAGGTACCCTACAAATTCAAATTGTTGTCCATTCATACCACTCGCCATTAAGGCAAGCAAGATAGAACTTGGCCCTACCAATGGCTTTATATTACAACCCATTTTTTGTGCGGCAGCAATAAGTATTTGCCCAGGATCTGCAATGCCGGGGCAACCAGCTTCACTGATGATGGCAATATTTTTATTTTCATTAATTTTATTTCTTAATATTTGTAATTGGTCTTCTTCCGCTTTATGAATAGTATGCCATTCGTAATCATCTATCACAAAAGACCTATCCATTTTTTTCAAAAACCTTCTTGCAGTGCGTTCATTTTCTGCAAAAATTACCTGACATTTTTTTACTGCATCTAACACATAAGAAGGAATAGTTTCCAAAGCATCATCGGCAAGTACACATGGTATTAAATAAACATCTGCCATAGTTTACAGTATAATTTGTTTTTGCCTTGCATTGTGCAAACTAAGTGTGGCTGCAATCACAGCATAGGATGGAGCAAACAACCATCCTATAAACGGCACTAGATGCATTGCATAGAATACCAACCCATTCCCTATTGCCAATCCTTTATGGTTACTAATAAAGCTAATACTTTGAGATGGACTAAGTTTATTTCTTTCACTACTATAATCAAGCATAGAAAATCCAAAATAATAACATTCTATTATTAATCCAATAAGAGGGGCTACCCAACCGATTACTGGTATAAAAGAAAAAATTAAAATGGTAACGACGTATACTGTTTGCCACAAAAGGTTTCTCATTGCTATACTAACACCTCTAACTATGTCGTTAATCAGCTGTTTTAATGTAAATGGAAACGCTTTACCTTCAATGATTGATTCTGTCTTTTCACTCAGATATGCAAATACAGGTGAAGCAATTATTAGAAAAATATACTTGAAAAGTGAAAAATAAAATAAGAATAAAATAATGATTATAAAAAACTGCCCTACAATTACAAGCCAGTTTAACCAACTCTCTTGCATTGATTCTAACCATCCTTTAAGCCCAGTCTTAAGTAATATAAACTCAGTAGCTTGAATACTTGTTTTACCAAAAAAATATAAACCTAAAAAAAATAGTAAACTATAAATAACTCCTGGAATAATAATCCATTTCCATAGCTTATATTTTCTAATAAATCTATGTGCATCAGCAAATGATTGTATAGATATAATGATTTCTTTTAGCAAGCAGTATTATTTAAAAAGATAGTTGTAAAAGTTAGAAATAAATTTTTGCGTTTTGCGCTTGGGCTGTATTAACCGTGGGCGATAGAATTTTTATAGAATCTATGCTATTAATTGTGGTAATAATTTTGGTAATACTACTTGTACTTATTACACCACATTCAGGAGATACCAAAACACTCTGAGAGGTATAAACAATAGAAACAGTATCTATAGGCATACTATTACCAAGTGAAATTATATATCTAGAAGTATCCTTAAGAGGATCTAAATTAAGGGTAAACATCCCAACATTTGTTTGATTACTAAAAATGACAGTATTATTACTTAAGAGTAAAATCTTTAAATTGGGCGCAGTAGCCGCAAGCTCAACACCAGAAATTTTTTGGTAAAAAGATGCCGAAAATGCGACGTTTTTTGGCTGGTTACAAATGCTATATTCATCTTTGCAAGAACAAAATATGCCAGCAATCAAAAAACTTAATAAAATAAATAGATGGCGATTCATATATTATTGAAAATTGCGATTGGCTGCAAGTTACAATAACAGTTGCTTTTTTCCATATAAGCAACTCTTTTTACTTTAAACAAACTATATATAATTGTAATTAAAGCAAATTAATAGCGGATTTATTATTCGTATTTACTTATTTCTAAGGGATTATTTGAAAGATTGGATAAAAAGTATCCATCACTTTACCCCTTATATTCATTTTTAAAAAAACAGTATTTACATCCGGATATACTCTGTTACTTAAAAAAACAAATACAAAATTAGATGTAGGATCAGCCCAAGTACAAGTTCCTGTAAAACCTGTATGGCCAAAAGTGCGAGGAGAAGTAGCTAAAGCAGGATATGGTTCTTTTCGGGTGAGATTATCCTTTTCTGGTTTATCAAACCCATAACCCCGCCTACTATTCTGTGAATGGTATTCGGTAAAAAAATTAACTGTTTCCTTTTTTAAAAATCGCTTTCTATTAAAAATACCTTCATTCAATAACATCTGCATTACAGCCGCAATATCATAGGCATTGCTAAAAAGACCTGCATGTCCTGCCACGCCACCCATCATGGCTGCGCCAGGGTCGTGCACTGAAGCTCGTACAAGTTGGTTTCTGAAATATTTTTCATTTTCTGTTGGTGCAATTTCACTTATACTGTTACGCACTAGTGGATCATATCCAATTGACACAAGACCCATTGGCTTATAAAAGTTTTCAAGTACGTATTTATCCATACTCATGCCAGAAACACTTTCTACAATTTTTCCTAAAAATATAAAATCATTATCACTATATAAATAACTACCCGCTGCTGTTATTGGGCTGGTAAGTATTCTTTTATAAATAGTATCGAGCCATCTGTTTTTTAAAAAGAGTGTGGAGGTGATTTGTACATTACTACTGTCTGTTGCAGTACTTGTATACATTGCTGCTAGTGGTTCACCTGCAGCATCTATTGTTTCTTTGTAAAAAGGAATATATGCTACAAGTCCAGCCTGATGAAGCAATAAGTTTTCTACAATTATATCTGCCTTATTGGTCCCTATAGACTCCGGAAGATAATCTTTTAGTTTTTTTTTAATATCAATTTTACCCTCTTCGTATAATTTCATTACAGACAAAGTGGTAGCACAAATTTTTGTAACGGATGCCATGTCGTAAACTGAACCCATCGAAACAGGCATTAGCTTATCATATTCGAAATTACCGTATGCTTTTTCATACATAATTTTTCCATCTTTTAAAGCTAGTACAACTGCTCCCGGCATAGCACGTTTAGAAATACCATCATTTACTATTGAATCTACTTTTTCAAAATAAGGTAGATTGGAAGACACAGTATTTAATTTTTCAAAAAGTGGTTTTGCAGCTGTTGTTTGTATACCAGAGCCAAATTTTAAATTATCACAAACAGTTACAGGAAGTTCACCTTTGTAGAAAAGTTTGCCTTGTAAAAAATCTATTGCCGTAACCTGTGTAACTACATCATCTTCGTAGCACAAAACCATATTATTTACGTTACACATATTTTTCAACGCATATGCATTACCGAACAAAAAAGAAATAGAATTATTATTTTGTTGAATAGTATTGTAAAGAGCCATACTTGCATCTGTAAAGCCAAAATTGCTTGAGGCAAAACGTCCTACATTATGAAACCCAATTACAACTTTTTTAAAGCTTTTTAACTTTAATATCAGATTGCTATCATTGGAATAAAAGATGGAAGCATTGTACATTTCACGCATTTTTTTTGCAAATTCATTTTCTGTGGTAATACCAAAACCTACAAAAGCTATATCTCCAGGTTTTGTATCTCTTAGTGGAAAAAATTCTTCATCTGCCTTTGACACAAGTGTAATGGCATTCTCTGCTACGAGTCTTCTCATGCCTTCAATACCAATATTTAAATCAGCAGCTAAATTTTCCGTATTAATAGGAGAAAGATTATTTAGACCATATTCATATTTTGCCCGTAATACTTTTTTGCAGTGATTTTCAATATCTTTCCAACTAAGTTGCTTGGCTTTTATGGCAGCTTTTATTTTTTTTATTGCTGTAGGCACATCTCCGGGTAAACAAAGCATATCATTACCCGCTATAATGGACTGGACAGACGCAGCACCATCAGGATAGAATTTTTTTACACCTTGCATTTCTAATGCATCAGTAAACGTAAGCCCGTTATAATTTAATTTTTTACGCATCAATTCGTTCACATTTGCAGGAGACAATGATGTAGCTCTATTTGTCGTTGTATCTATTGCAGGAATGTATAAATGAGCTAGCATTACACTGCCTATACCTGCATCAAATATTCTTCTGAAAGGATATAACTCCAACGAATCCAACTGAGTTATAGATTTATTGATAACAGGTAAATCGTAGTGAGAATCTACAGCCACATCACCATGCCCAGGAAAATGCTTTGCGCAAGCCATTACTCCGTTGTCCTGCATTCCTTTCATATATTGAATACCAAATGCCGCCACTTTATATTTATTTTCGCCAAAACTTCTGTCGTTTATAACAGGATTATTGGGGTTGTTATTTATATCAACAACTGGTGCATAATTTACTTGTATGCCAATGCGCTTGCATTGCTCAGCCACTAGTTTGCCGTATTTATAAACAATAGTTTCATCTTTCATTGCTCCAAGCATCATTTGCCTAGGCAATGGTAAAACACTGTCAACAATTCGCATACCTACACCCCATTCTGCATCTATACATACAAGGATTGGTGTTTTGGCTTTTGCTTGTAGTTTATTTATTATTTCTGCTTGCTTTACAGGACTACCTTGAAACAAACAAATACCGCCAATGTTATATTTCTTAACCAAGCCCATTACATTTTCGTCGAAAAAGGTTACTGTCTTTGTTTTAGAATCTATTGTAGATAGTCTAACCACCATCAATTGTGCTATGCGTTGGTCTTTGGAAAGTTTAGCAAAAACTTTGTCTGCCCATTTTATAGCTTTGGCATTTTTTGATTGACCAAGCACGACTAAATTAATTAAGCAAATTGAAAGTATACATGCGATTTGTTTCATAAAGTAAATTTAAGAAAGCTTGATTTATTATTGATATAAAAATTATGGCACTGGGTCAAAACCATGACCTCCCCAAGGGTTACAACTTGATATTCTTTTAGCTGTGAGCCAAAACCCCTTTATTGGGCCATACTTTTTAAAAGCTTCTATCCCATATTGCGAACAGGTAGGCATGTATCTGCACTTAGATCTTCCAAGCCATGGCGAAATGATAACCTGATACATCTTTATCAAGAGAATAAACGGAAAGCTCAATATTTTGTTGATTGTTTTCATGAATTCATTAAGCAATTGGTGCTTCATCTAGTAGCTTTATTAATTTTCTTAATACTGCACCAGTCTTTTCAAAAATAAGATCATATACGGGCACCTCTTTGCCTGTATAAATAAAAAACACATGCAATCCTTGTTGCTCCAATGATCGATGTTTTTGCAAATCGCTTTTTTGTAATCGATACGCTTCTCGGATCAATCTTTTTATTTTATTCCTATCAGTTGCATTTTTAAAATTTTTGGTGCTAGCGCTAAATGCTGCCTTCACACCAGATTCAAAACTCGTCCGCATCCACGATATCCTAAAAGGAAAATTGGAAAAACTTTTTCCTTCTGTGAATATCAACTCAATTGCCTTTCGGCTTTTTAGTCTATCAGTTTTTTTTAAAAAATATCGTTTGGTTCCTTCCAATGGTAATTAATTCGTTTTTTGTAAAATTACGTTTAATAAAATATTTTTTCATTTGTGTTATGTATTATTTCAAAAGGGAGCATCCTGCTAGAAAATAATATTATGAGAAAATATGTAATGATTATTGCAATAAGTTGTATCAACTTATTGGCAAAAGCGCAAAACGACACTGCAAAAGCCAATGCAACAATGAATGAAGCCACTGTTTACTTCGGATACGGCGCAGAGCTAACACACAAGGCGAAGATGGGTGTGACAGCTAATACAAAGTTTATTGTGATTGATAAATTGAGCACACAGTTAGATGAAAACAGTTTACAGATTAGTTGCCCAGAATCTATTTCACTGTTATCGCAACAGTTTAGTATATATTATCCTATTGCAAAACTAAAGCCGGTAGTAGTAAATCCATTAATTGCAAAAATGAACGACTCTATAAAACGGTTCAATAAGGAAATAGCATCCATCCAAAATAAAATAGCAATTGAAAATGCAACTCTTGCAAAAACAGATAAGCTAATAGAAGCTACTATAGCTACAAGTGCCAATAAGACTGCACTTACGGCAGAAGTATTGAAGTTGATTGATTTTAACACAGCTAAAATAGAGAAAAATAAAAATACTATTTATCTTTTTCAAAATAAAGTGGATGATTTGCAAGAAATGATAAATGACATACATGAAAGAATTTCTTTAGCAGCTAAAGTTGTTGCCGAAACAACTGAGCAGATAGAAAAACCATTTGGAAGAATCACCATGCAAGTCGTTTGCAGACAATCACAAGATGCAGACATCTCACTTTCTTACTATACAAAAAATGCAGGTTGGGAGCCAATTTACGACATACGGGTAAATTCTAAAACGAATGAAATAAAATTAGTTTATAAAGCAAGTGTTATACAAAACACAGGCATTGATTGGCAAAAGACAAAACTCACATTGAGTACAGGCACACCCAATTTCACCACCACAGCGCCACTACTTAACCCTTGGTATTTGCAGTATTATATACCACAATTATATAACTCATTAAATGAAGTTAAAGTAACTGGCTATGCTCAAAACAAAATGCAAAGTTTTTCTGATAAAGATTTTAAAGAAGAGGATTTAGCAAAAAAACTAGATGGAAGATCATCCGGACTTAATGTTCAAACAATCAAGCCAAGTACTTTAGATGAATACACAACTTTAAAACAAGGTTTGCTCAATACAAGTTTCGAAATAGATTTGCCATACGATATTGCGAGCAATGGTTTGTCTCACAGTATTAATATAAAAGAAGAAGAAATTCAAAGTAGTTTGAAAAATTATGCAGTGCCTAAAATAGATAACGAAGCCTACTTATTGGCAGAACTTACCAATTGGCAAAATTTAGACTTAATACCTGGTAATGCAAATATAATAATGGATGATACCTATATTGGCAAATCATTTATAGATCCTAATACGACTTCTGATACACTCAATCTTTCTTTAGGAAAAGACAAACGTGTAAGTTTAAAAAGAAATATAATAAAAGATGCCACTACAAGTAAAACAACCGCATCTAATACTAAACAAACATTCACTTATGAGTTGGTTATAAAAAATAACAAAATGAAGGAAATCAATATTATCTTGAAAGACCAGTATCCGCTAAGTAGTATAAAAGAAATAGAAGTAGAGTTGGCAGATGATGGTGGAGCTACGGTAAACACTGAGCTTAGCGTGCTTACTTGGAAACTCACATTGAAACCAGGAGAGAGTAAAAAAGTAAGATTTAGTTACACAGTTAAATATCC
>JANMFB010000361.1:0-4245 GCA_031377605.1 Ferruginibacter sp. | reverse complement strand
TTTGCCCCCAATTCGGATGATGTAGCCCATTTTATTTCTACGCCACAAGCCTGCTCCTCTGCAGTAAATGAAATAAGGTTTACAGGTAAAACATTAGACCCAGTAAAATACAATTTAGCTTTATTGTGTGCAGCTATACCTACTTGCTCCCCTATTGCTCTGCCTGGCATATCATCAAAAGGTGGATGAATACCTCCCCAAATTCTGGACAAGCTAGCTTGATCAGATGCATCTTTATAGGTAGCCCATTGCAATCTAATTTCGGTTGTAGGACTAGCTTCAAAAGTAATAAATCCTGAATTTGCAGGTATTACAGTTTCTCCCAAACCGCCAGGGAAATAAGGAGTACCTGTAATAGATGTAAGAATTGTGGCACCAGCTCGGGAGTACGTGGAATGGCCAGAGGTGTAACCCGCAAAAGGCGGAGTTACAAATGTACTTGTTTGGTAAGGTGTCCAATTTTCTGCCAATATCCAACCTACACCGGCAATATCGGCAAATGGGTTTATTATAAAACTATAACCACGCCAGGCTTTAATCTTTACTTTATTTACATTTACATTACCTGTACCTGCTAATGGATCTCCAAGATTTACAAGTTCTATAAAACCAGGTATCAATGGTAAACCACCATGATGGTAAGAAGGTAATAAACTATTAGAACTTTGACCGTATGCTGCCATTTTTCTAATGGTAGAAACTGGTCTTGGCGAGTCATACCAACCTTTGATTCCCCAACAAGATATTGCAGCATCGTGTAATGCACCACTTAGTGTAAAATAAGATTTTACATCCCACTCAAGATCAGAAAGTACGGTTCCAATACCTTCATATTTTTTTAAGAATCCTGGGTAATCGCTCACTTTGTTTAGCAACGTAAACCAATGCCCCGGAGGTGTTTCAGAACTTGGACCATCTGCCCAATACTGGGCTACAATTCTTGTAAAATCGCCACGCTTCACCATTTGGGGAGTGTATGGTGCTCCTGTAACAGGATTAATTGTATAGCCTACTCCAGGGTCGCCCCCATTAGAAAAATTGTAAAACAATCTTTCGCCTGCAATGGTTGTAGGATAGCTTGTGTTGTTACCCATGCTCTTTGGAGATATATCCCACATTACGTTATCTGTAGGATCTAGATGTGAGGACCAAGCAGCTACCATTGTATGACCCCATTTAAAATCGAGCGAACTCTGCGAATTTACATTCACGGTATCTAACATTGGAGGTACTCCAGGATCGTAGTAAACAGGATAATCTCCACCATCTCTTGTATAATGAACTGCAGATGCTACAGGCATTGCAAATGGCAGTACCTTGCCCCATTCGGGACATATAAATCTTTGAGCAGAGGGCACAGGGTTTCCATTTTGATCAAACGAAGTAACCAAAAACAAGCGTTGCCATCTATTTGGGTCGGTCATTGTGGTGTTTCCACTAAATTGCATATCCAATAAGCCATTTACGGGAGCATAAGAAATAGGTTGAAAATTATTTGCTTGTCTGGAACCATCTGCGTACCCCATTGAAATAATTTGTTGCCCTATATAATTGCCCAAATCTCTAGGGTCGTTGTTGCTATAATTAACACCAGCGTAGGAAGGAGAATACCCTAAAACTGTCATCAAATTATTAAACCTTGCCAAAGAAATTATTGCATTTGGATTATACCCATTGGTGTACCTATCTACCAAAACTCTATAAACAGCATAACTTATTGCAGTGTTTCTGTATGTTTCGATACTTGCGGGAGCAGGCAAAGTAATACCTGTATAAGGGTAGTAAACTCCCCCAACCGTTTTTCCAATTAAATATGTTTTGGCTACTGCATCATATGCAGCCCAAGCATCGTACATGGCAATAGATACATGAAAAAGGTTACGTGCTTGTACTGGTGGCCTTGCCAAATCCTCTCTTATTGCATCTAACATTACTTCGTTCCACTGCCTAGCAACAGATTGTTGTGCATTACTTACAGAACAAATAAATACAATAGCAAATAATAAATGTAAAAATTTTTTCATAACAATGAGTTAAATTTATAATAACATTAAAAACACTATAAAATAAATGGATTAATAAACGCTAGGATGACGTTGTTTTATATAAACTTAGGGATTATATTACAAAAATAAACAATTGTTTGTTTATATCAATGAAAAAATTAAAAAACGTTCAAAATCAACCATCTTAGAAGTATCTTTAAATGCTTAACTATATTAAATATTTATAAAAAAAGCTAAAAACTTGAGTTATTATTTTAAAGATATTAGTTGGTAATTGAATGCAATATTTAACTTATCCTAAAATATGATTATTTTATTTTTAAGTTCATTTAAAAGCAATTGTATGATTAAAAATTTATTGCACGTTATATTGTTATTTACCATACTATTGCTTGGTTGTAATACTAGTAATTACCCAACCAACAATGGTCCTCAAATAATAAATTCCAACACCGAAATTGCTTTAAAAGAAAATAAGATGCTACAAGCCGGCATAGATTTTTTTGCAGAAGGAAATGAACCTTCCACTTGGAAAATGGAAATGAATATTGATGATACCGTTCGGTTTGTAGCTGCTGATGGGCTTTCACTTGTATTTGGTTACAATCAACTTTCTCTCGAAGAAAAAGAAGGCATAAAATATTTTTCTAAAAAAAATAAAAATGGAGACATTAAAATCACCATTTCTGATAATGCTTGTAGTATTTCTAAAAATGAAAACAGCTATAAAAAAGAAGTAACGTTTGCATTCAATAGCATCACTTATAATGGTTGCGGAAAATATTTAAGCAACGCTAACTTATCCAATAAATGGATGTTATATAAAGTAGGAAATACTTTCATAGATATTAAAGAATATAATCCACTTCCTACCATCACCATCAACTTAGATAAAAATACCATCTCGGGTAGTGATGGATGTAATAATATAAATGGAAAAATAGAAGTACAAGGAGACAGAATATTTTTTGCTCCAATAAGTGCAACAAAAAAATATTGCAGTAGTAAAAACCTAGGAAACATCATACAAGAAAAAATAAGTAACCACCTAGTAAATTATTATTTTAAAGATGGAAATCTTTACTTATACCTGATTGATGACAGCTTACTTGTGTTTAAAAAAGCTAGCTAAGCGCTGCCAAAGCATTTTTAATTTTTGCAAAACCCAACTCTAAATTTTTAGTATTGGTGGCAAACGACATTCTTATACAATCAAGATTACCAAAAGCTTTACCAGTAACAACAGATACATGGGCAGTGTTTAAAAAATACATAGCCAACTCATCGGCATTGTTAATTACTTCTCCGCTTGGAGCCGTTTTACCAAAATATGCGCTCACATTGGGAAATACATAAAATGCACCAGGTGGTTCTGCAAAAGTTATATTAGGAATTTGAGCAAGCAACTGCATTACAAGTTTTCTACGCTCTGCAAATTTTTCTACCATGGTAAGCGTAGGTTCGTGGGTGCCTAAAAGTGCTGCAATAGCTGCTCTTTGTGTAATAGAGCATGTAGCACTTGTAAACTGACCTTGTATTTTATCGCAAGCTTTTACGATTTCTGCAGATGCTGCCAAATAGCCTAGTCTCCAACCCGTCATTGCATAACCTTTGCTTAAACCATTTATTAAAATAACCCTATCCTTTAATGAAGGAAATTGTGCTATGCTTTCATGCTTTCCATTGTAATTTATGAACTCATATATTTCATCGCTCATTATAAAAATCTGTGGATATTTATCAAAAATTACTGCAAGTGCTGCAAGTTCTGCTTTGCTGTAAACTGCACCTGTAGGGTTACATGGCGAAGAGAACATGAACAACTTAGTATTGTCTGTTATAGCTTCTTCCAATTCTTGTGGAGTTATTTTATATCCATTTTGTATGGTGGTATGTACAAACTTTACTGTGCCGCCTGCTAGCCTCACTATCTCACTATAGGTAACCCAATAAGGCGTAGGAATAATAACTTCACTACCCGCTTCTATCAAAGCCAAAATTGTATTGGCAATACTCTGCTTTGCACCGGTACTTACAATAATATTTTCGGGAGAATAATCTAAATTATTGTCCCTTTTTAGTTTTGTACAAATAGCTTCACGCAAATCTAAATACCCTGCTACAGGTGTGTAATGGCTAAAGTTCTCCTCAATGGCTTTTTTGGCTGCATCTTTTATGTGATCGGGTGTATCAAAGTCGGGCTCACCCAAACTAAGATCAGTAATATCTATTCCTTGTG
>JANMFB010000283.1:0-3999 GCA_031377605.1 Ferruginibacter sp. | reverse complement strand
CCGTAATTGTAAAAGCCAACCAACCTGGTAGCGATGTGTTTGCAGCAGCAGCAGTAAAGTATGATACCATCTTTGTTGTACAAGGGCCACAAACCATTATGTTCAATGCCATACCTGCTCAAATATTTTCTGCATCGCCATTGGCTTTAGCGGCAACCGCATCATCAGGTTTACCGTTATCGTACAACATTGTAACTGGCAATGCAACCATCAGTGGTGGCAATGTAATTTTTACAGGTGCAGGCAACGTAACCGTGCAGGCAAACCAAGCAGGCAATGCCAATTATAGTGCTGCTAATCCGGTGTTGCAAACATTCTGCATTGGTGTAAGAACGCTTACGGCTATAGCCGGAAGCCCATCCCCGTGTTTGAATAATTACGTTTACACAACCAATAAAATACTCGGAGCAAATTATGTGTGGACGTTGAGCAGTGGCGGTACCATTACCACAAACAACGATACCGCATTTATTAACTGGACAACACAGGGTACGCATACTATAACGGTAAAAGCAAACAGTGCATGCGATGCAATATATTCAAATACAGTTTCGCTCACCATTACCACGGCTAACAATCCACCAACTGTTGTTACCAATATGCTGCCGCTTAACAATGCCATCAACCAACAATTGCCATTAACCTTATCTCGGCAACCAGGATTATTTAGCGTAAACTATGATTTGTACGTATGGGATAGTGCAATTGCCCAACCTGTCCTGCCTTATGCAGCAAATATTAATGTGGTAAATTTTACCCTGCCACAAAATAGTTTTGTGTATAACAAAGCATACAAATGGCGCATTGTGTCTAAAAACCCCTGTTTGTTTACAGCAGGCCCCATCCAACAATTTAGATTGGTGCCATTGCCAGACTTGGCTGTAACACAGGTGCTTGCTCCTCTTACAGCCTTTAGTGGGCAAAGCGTTGCTATCAATTGGACTGTGAAAAATAATGGTCCCGGTCGTACACAAACGAACCAAACCTGGAATGATCAAGTTTATTTTTCTTACGATTCTGTGGCTACATTTACAGGATCGCCGGAATGGAATCCTAATCTTTGGGGTGCCTTACAAGGTTCTAATTTAAGACCATTGTTAGTTGCCACAAAACCAAATGTGAGTGCATTAGATAGTGGTCAATCGTATAGCAATAGTGTGAATTTTACCTTACCTATTAATTACAACAGACCATTGTATGTATATGTAATTACCAATAGTCCAGCAAACGTAAATTTACCTGAGGTAACATTCACAAATGATACTTTAAGAGCAGCACAACCTATCATAGTTACACTTTCGCCAACGCCAGATTTAAGGGTGGACAGTGTTTTTGCTCCTTCATCTACATTTAGTGGTAGTACCGTAAATGTAGCGTATAAAGTAAAAAATTATGGTGTTGTTACGCCGCCAAATGTTGGTTGGTATGATAAGTTTTATATTTCGCCTACGGCCAATTTTAATATAGCCAACGCTGTACAAATTTACCCTGCAAATTATTTTGGCACAGATAGATATTACAATCTTTGTTCTGGTAGTTACCATGCATTGTATCGTACTGCTCAGTTAAATGCTGATAGCAGTTATACCAATTCTTTGCAGTTGGTCATTCCAAATTTTATTTATGGCACATACTTTATACATGCTTTTACTAACACAGAAGGCACGGTTTATGAAGGTGCCCTTAATACCAACAATACAAACAGTAAGCAAATACAAGTATTTCTTACCCCTACACCCGTATTGGAAGTAGTTACGCTTAATGTACCATTTACAAACGTAAGTACTACACAACCTGTAGGCATAAATTGGAATATAAACAATGCAGGTATTTTTGATAATATTGAAAAAAATCATGGGCATCATGCTAAGAGAGGGGATTTCTGCGGAAATTTTATTTCAGGATATACAGCAGCACCCAATAGCCAACCTATTTTAACCGCTAGTTATTTTTTTACAGATAGCCTTGGTTGGGGAAGTAGCTATTGGAACGAAAAAATATATTTGAGCAAAGATTCTGGAAACATTAATTCTGCCAATCTTATTTATATGGGAAAATACAACCATGGTTCAGAAGTAAGACAGGCACCGTGTTCGGATTACAATAGTGCTTGCCTGCCAGGTTTCAACAATGATAGGAATATACAAAACGTTATTAGACCTACATTAAATTATCCTGGCTCCTATTCATTTGATGTACCCGATACATTGTCTACCGGCAACTACTATATTTATGTATTGGCAAATGCTGATAAAACAGTGTATGAGTATCCTGCCATAAATAGATACAAGCGTAGCGGTATGATTACGGTAAACCGTCCAGACTTGGTACCCCCTACCATTACCGTTCCTGCAAATGTAAATGCAGGAGTACCGTTTAGTATAAATTACAGCATCAGTAATGCGGGCCCGGGCAATGTTTTTAATCATTTTCGTAGAGACAGAATTTACGTGAGTACCTCTCCGGTATTTGATGGTAGCGCACAAATTATAAGCACACAAACATTTACCGAAAATGTACTAATAGGTTCGCCAGTACAACATAATTTCACTTATACGTTCCCGCCAGGTACACCCACAAGCACAAGGTATTTTTATGTGCATACCAACTATGATAGTGCATTTAAAGAAACCAACTTAACCAATAATCGAAGCGCAGCAACCGCTACAAATGTTTCCATTGCCGTAGCAAAAGATTTGATTGTATCCGCTGTTCAATTACCAATAAATATTGCCGATACCGTATTTACATTAAACAGCGTTCCACTTAGATATACCGTAACCAATAATGGAACCGATAGCATAGTTGGCAAAAATTGGATAGATAGTATTTTTGTTAGTTGCACGCCAACTTTCAATGCATCAACTGCTTTTTACCTAGTGCAAAGAGCACATAACAATACATTGGCAGCAGGCCAAAGCTACAGCGATTCATTTAATTTTATGATTCCTAAATTTAGTTATCAATTAAATGGCTGTTTCGGAATAGACAATACGAATGCCTATTTCTTTGTACGTACCAATGCAGATACGGGTGTGTACGAAGGTGCAAACATGGTAAACAATTACACTGCATCTATACAAAAGAAATTGATAAACCCATACATAGATTTAATAGTAACAAGCGTTACTGCTGCAGATACTGCCACGGTTGCCAGAAATTATACTACCAATTGGGTTACCAAAAATATAAAATACAGCAACACTTATGGCCCTTATAATTATGCCGATGCTGTATATTTTAGCCCCGATTCTGTATTTAATGCAAATGCTATTTTGGTAAATAGTATTGGAGAAGACAGAAGGTTACTAACCAACCAGAGTATGAATTCAACCAGTACTTACATTTTTCCAAATATACCAGCAGGCGATTATTATGTGCATGTAAAAGCCAATTCATATAATTCACTAGCAGCAGAGAAAAATCTAACCAATAATACAAATCTTATTCGCAATGGAGTAGGTGCAGCCAAAAAAATACGTGTTAATGCTACGCCACTGCCAGATATTACAGATAGCATAATAGTAGCACCAACTTTATTAGCTGTTGGACAAACATACAATGTAGTGTATAAAATTAAAAACGAAGGGGTAGGTGTTTCATTTCCTAACGGTATGAATACTGCTGTGTATTTATCTCCAACTACTGCTCCAGGGGGTGCGGTTTTACAATATACGCTAAACTTCGCCCCATTGCAAGTTGGTCAGTTTTATAAAGATTCTATATTCATTAATATCCCTATCACTACAATACCCGGCAATTATGTATTGGTAGTAAATGCAGATAACAGTGGCAACATTATAGAGAGCAACGAAAACAACAATATTGCTTTCAAATATGTAACAGTGTTCTCTCCTGCACCAAGCGATTTAATAGTGCAAAATGTTTCCCACCCAGATACCGTAAATTTGGGTTATACGATTGATTCCTTAAAATGGATAGTACGAAACAACTCAAGCACATCTGCAAAAGGTGTATCTTCTGATGGATTGTATTTAT
>JANMFB010000259.1:0-4171 GCA_031377605.1 Ferruginibacter sp. | reverse complement strand
GATAGTTGGTACAGTACTCAAACTACAGCTTATAGTTTATTAGCAATTGCAAAATATTGTGGTAAAAATGCAAGTGGTGCAAAAATAATAGCAACTGTAAATCTTGCTAGTAAAAGAGAAAATATAAATGTAAGTAGTTATTTGAAATTGCTACCAGTAAAATTAAAAGATGGAAACAATGCAGTTTCAATAACCAACAGTGGTAGTAACATTTTGTACGTAAAAATAATTACGCAAGGGCAACCACTCACTGGAGATACCCTTAAAACAGCAACAAGTTCTGCGGCATTAAGCATCAGTGTGAATTATATTTCTCAAGATGGAAGTGCCGTTGATATAAGTAAATTGCAACAAGGGAAAGATTTTATTGCAAAAGTCACTGTGAGCAATAACAGTGGAAAATATTTAACACAAATGGCATTAACACAAGTGTTTCCTAGTGGTTGGGAAATATTGAATCCTCGTATGATGGATGGAGAAGGCGCTTTTAAATCTGCTACAAGTACTTACCAAGATGTAAGAGACGATAGGGTTTATACCTATTTTGATATTGCAAAAAGTGCATCACTTACATTTTATGTGCAGCTAAATGCGTCTTACCTGGGAAGATACTTTTTAGCAGCTTTAGATTGCAGAAATATGTATGATAATACGGTGAGTGCAAGTATCAATGGAAAGTGGGTAGAAGTTGTGAAGTGATTTTTATATAAAGGAAAAATAAATATTCGTTATTAAAAATCTATTTTGATTAATTTGCAATCATGATAATGACAAAGAAATTATTATCTGCGATTAATCTATTTTTTTAAGAGAAGGTATTAAACAATAATTGAAACTGATAAATATGTTCGTAAAAGCAATACAAGAAATTCAACAATTTACTAGACCTGTTCATTCCATAGTTAGGCACTACCACAATAATTTTATACAGCCAGGTGCTGCAACTCTTTTTTTTGTAAATGAGGAAAGTGTGGCTGTTACCTGCAAGCATGTTTTAGAACAATTACTTAATGAGCATGCAATAAATACACACTATGCAAACTTTAAAGCAGCAAAAAGAAATCTTGGTAATAAAATAGATGGCAAGTATAAAAAGCAATTAGCAGATTTAGAAAAGCAATACAATTATACAGCCGAAGATGCTGTAGCACAGCTGAAAAACTTTTTAATAAATTGTACAGATAGTTCTTCTTATGATTATATACCGCATCCTACTTTAGATATTGCCATAATTAGGTTTAAAGATGTTAAAATACAACACTACACTTCTTATGCAAAATTTATAAAAGATGGTACACAAGTTATGCAAGGGAAATACCTTTGCCGATTTGGTTTCCCTTTTGCAGAATTTACCAATTTTAATTATGATGAGGTAAATGATGAAATAATTTTTACACAGGTTGGTAATATTGGTTCGCCATCATTCCCTATAGATGGAATTGTAACAAGGCATGTATCTGATGGGCAAAATATTGTAGGAATAGAAATGAGTACCCCAGGGCTAAGGGGGCAAAGTGGTGGGCCATTATTTGATACCGATGGATTAGTTTATGGTATGCAATCTGCAACTGTGCAGTATCACCTTGGTTTTGATGAACAAAAAATTGAAATTATAAGTAAGGGCAAAAGATCAAGCAAAACAAATCATTCCTTTTTAAATGTAGGTAGATGTGTTCATGTGGATGCCATCAAAGATTTTTTAAAGCTTAACAATATTAAATATTATGAACAGTAAATAATTGATTAATTTTCTACTCTGTGAAATTAGTTATTTTGAAAATTTTACTAAAATATAAACAACTAAGCTTTTCTAAGAAAATAGTTGCACTATGCTGTCTCTTTTTTCTTTTTTTATTCTATATCATACTTCCTAATAAACTTTTTAAAACGCCAACCAGTTATGTTATAGAAGATGCTGAAGGCAACTTGCTGAGTGCAATCATTGCTACAGATGGTCAGTGGCGTTTTCCCTTTAATAAAAAAGTTCCTCAGCATTTTGTAGATTGTATAACTACTTATGAAGACAAAAGATTTTTTACACATGCGGGTATAGATATGAGTGCACTAGGGCGTGCAACACTTGCAAATATGCGTGGGAAAAAAACACAAGGAGGAAGTACAATTTCTATGCAAGTAATACGGCTAAGTGAACAAAATAACCAACGTAGTATTTGGAATAAAATAAAAGAAACTACACTTGCATTAAGATTGGAATTATCCTATTCTAAAGATGAAATAATGGGCTTGTATTCTAGCAATGCACCATTTGGTAGTAATGTAGTTGGGCTAGATGCTGCAGCTTGGCGTTACTTTGGGCGTAGTGCAGACAAACTAAGTTGGGGAGAAACAGCTATGCTCGCAGTGCTTCCTAATTCGCCTGCTTTGGTGCATCCTGGAAAAAACAGAGCAATACTTTTACAAAAAAGAAATGCACTTCTCGATAAATTACAAGCAGCAAATAAAATCGAAAAAACGGAATGTGAATTGGCAAAGCAAGAACCCATTCCAGATAAACCCTTAGCACTTCCGCAACTTGCGCCACATTTATTACAACGGTTTAAAAAAGAAAATAAATCTGATTACACAAAAATTACAACAACAATAAATGGCAATTTACAAAGCAATGTAAATGATATTGTAAAACGGCATCATCAAATATTGCAAGGCAATGGCATCAATAATATTTGTGCTTTGGTGTTAGATGTAGAAACGGGTAATTGTTTGGCTTATGTAGGCAATATTTTTGAGCCACAAAATAAAAACTTGGAAAGTGATGTTGATGTAATAAATGCTCCACGTAGCCCGGGTAGTGCTTTGAAACCGATATTATATGCAGCCATGTTGAGCGATGGTGTATTGTTGCCTAACAGTTTGCTGGCAGATGTACCCACTCAAATAGGCGGTTATACGCCACAAAATTTCGATTTAAATTATGATGGTGTTGTGCCAGCTAGTAAAGCCTTGAGTAGAAGTTTAAATATACCGGCTGTAAAAATGTTGCAACAATATAAGTACCAGCGTTTTTATGAAACCTTGCATCAAGCAGGAATTAATACCCTAAATAATCCTGCAGATTTTTACGGTTTAAGTATGATTCTCGGAGGCTGCGAAGTAAAGATGTGGGAACTCGCAGGTGTATATGCATCGTTTGCAAGAACCTTAAATCATCAAAAAGGAAATAAAGGGATTTTAGATAGTAAAGATTTTCATTCGCCGAAATATGTTACTAAGGAATTGGGAATTGGGAATTGGGATGGAGGGTCCCAACAAATTCCTAGTTCCAAATCTCCAACCACAAATTCCCAAATCCCCTTCGATGCAACTTCCATCTACTTCACCTTTCAAGCTATGCAAGAAGTAATGCGACCAGGCGAAGAAGGTTTGTGGCAGCAGTTTTCTTCCTCCAAAAAAATAGCATGGAAAACAGGGACAAGTTTTGGGTTTAGAGATGGATGGGCTATTGGCGTTACATCAAAATATGTAGTAGCAGTATGGGCAGGCAATACAACAGGTGAAGGACGAGCAGGATTAATAGGCATACAAACTGCTGCTCCAGCCATGTTTGATATTTTTAGATTGTTACCAGCAGCAGAATGGTTTTCCAAACCCACTTATAATTATGTGTACACAGCAGTGTGCAGGCAATCTGGTTTTAGGGCAAATACCGACTGCGAATTTGTTGATACATTATTAATGCCACCAAACGCATTACAATCTCCGCTTTGTAATTTTCATAAAATTTTACAATTAGATGCTACCGAAACTTTTCAAGTAAATGAAAGTTGCATAAGCCCATCAAATATGAAACATAAAACTTGGTTTGTGTTACCTCCTACAATGGAATATTACTATAAACTTCGGAATGCAGATTATAAAACAATGCCGCCATTTAAAGCTGGTTGCACAACTGTAAATATCGTAAAAGCTATAGAATTAATTTATCCCCAAAATGGAATTAAAATTTTTGTGCCAAAGGAAATAAATGGCGAAAAGGGTAAAACAGTTTTTACAGCCACACATACAAATCGTAATGCAAAAATATTTTGGATGTTGGATAATGAAATTATTGCAACCACTTCTACTTATCATCAAATTGGCATAAGCCCGGTGAAAGGGATGCATAGTATTACAATAACAGATGAGCAAGGAAGTTCTGTTACTCGAAATTTTG
>JANMFB010000222.1:0-8747 GCA_031377605.1 Ferruginibacter sp. | reverse complement strand
AGGCACATATAATGCAAATTTAAACATACCGTTCAGAGGATCTCAATTTGACATGAGGTCACAAATGCTCTATACATCAGCAGAACTCACTGCCTTGGGATTTTCAGCAGGCAACATAACAAGTGTTGGCTTTAATGTAATTTCAAAAGGTAGTACTCAGCCTTTTAGCGGGTTTACAATTAAGTTAAAAAATACCTTATCAACTGCATTAATTGCAGGCGCATTCGAAACAGGAGCTAATGTTGTTTATGGTCCTACTGCTTATTCTACCACTTCAGGTGTTAATACAATTCCAATTATCCCATTTGCTTGGGATGGAACTTCAAATTTATTGGTTGAATTTTGTTTTGATAATGCAACCGCCTCTGGAGATGATAACATACAAGGTGCAAATAGTATTGCAAATACTTTTTTTGATAGGCAAAGTACCAATGTTACCCCCGGCTGTTCAATTGCAAATTCAGTTTTTGTCTTTACAACTGCGGCAAGACCAATCATAACTTTTGGCATTTCTACAAGCGGCACACCAATTTCTACAGCTTTAAATAGTACCAAAACCGCATATTTAGGGCCAAACGATGATGTATATTTTTATGATGGCACAGGTAATATAATGGCTAGAGTTAGAAACTTAACAAATTTTGATTATGGCTGTACACAATTAATTATAGATCGTGCAGGCAATACATCCGCTCAGTTTTGGAATGCTACAGTTGCAAATTACCTTTCTTCCAAATCCTTTAAGATGATAACTACCAACACTACAAATAATGGTAGCGTACAGGTTACTTTATATTATACCAATGCAGAAGTAAATGGTTGGCAGTCAGCCACAGGTAATTTAATTGCCAATGGCCAAATGATAAGGGTTAATACATTTTACGTTCCCGATGTTACCCCGGCAAATCCACTTTTAGCTTCGGTATTAGTTACGCCCTCTAATAATATTTTGTTTGGCTTGGGAGGTTATACGTTAACGAGTACTTTTAATAATACCACAGTAGGCAACTCAGGGTATGGTATCGGTATTCCTTGTAGTCCAAATGCTACAACATTTATTTGGACAGGAAAATCAAATACTGTTTGGAGCGATGCCACTAACTGGAGCTGTGGTGTACTACCAATTAATACATCAGATGTTTGGGTTAACGGCGGCTTAGTCAATTATCCTTTCATAACTAGTAACATATTTATAAAAAGTATAAACATAAATCAAGGAGCTGCTGTTACCGTAACCACAGGAAACACACTTACTACACAGTAAAATTTTTATGAAGGGTTTTAAATAAGTAGGTTGATTTAAGATAACATGTTTCTTGATAAATTAAAACGTTGCACAATTTTGAAAAGCTTTATTTCGGCAAAAAATAAAGAGGATTAGCGAAACCACTTTTCGCTAATCCTCTTTCAAGACCGAGAGAAACATTGATTTATAAACGTTTTTACCAAATGTTATTGTAAAACGTAAGGATACTTTTTCAATTATTCGCTTTTACTCAACTACTATTTTCCTCACATAAATAGTAGTATTGGTTATTATTTTTAGCTGATAGATTCCCTTCTCAATGCCTTGTAAGTTTAAGCGAATATCTTTTCCTCTTACGCCAAATGTTTTTATTAATTTGCCTGTAGCATCGTATAAATGTTCTTCAATACAGTAGCTTGGGCTGTTTATAAATATCGTTTGGTTTAATGCCGGGTTAGGATAAATGCTGATATCATTCTCTTTATCACTAAATCTCAATTTTTTTACTGCAGCGTATTTTATTTGTCCATTTTTATCAATGCATTTCAAGCGATAAAAATTATCGTTGGCTAGCGGTTGTTCATCTACAAAATTATATACTTGGTTTCCTATTGTGTTAAAGGATACTTGTTCCCCAATAGCATAAAAATTAATTCCACTACTACTGCGTTCAATAACGTATTTATCAACATCTATTTCAAACCTAGTATTCCATTGTAATAATGATTTTTTATTTTGCTTATATGCTTCAAAAGAAAGAAGTTCTAACGGTAATGGAGCGTTACCATTAATGCCTCCATTATTTAACCAAAACTCACTAAAACTATTTACAGCAAACTCCGCATAATAACCGTTATCGTAAGGTATAACTTCTGTGTTTGAAGGTAAAATGTATTGATAAATTCCTCCTGTATTGTCGGATAAAGTTCCATTTTCTTGAATAACTGTTCCACTAAATTTTGTTACCCCCAGTTCATAAGGATCAGTGGGTTTACTACATCCACCACAACTATTGGCAGCAAGTAAGCTTTTGGCTTCGGCATCAGTAAAATAAAATCTCACTAATACATTTGTTGTCGGTGGCGTGCTTGGGCGCACTACAATATTTCTGTTGAGGTAATATTGATTATTGTTTGTTCTTACCGTTCCGGTAAATGGATATACATCTACAGCAGTATTTCCTAAATCTTGTCCGTTAGCATTTAAGGATGCAATACGATTTCCTCCAACTGTAAAGTGTATCCAATTGTTACCATTTACTACTTGAGCTGTATTTGCATTACTTGAGCTTGCATAAATTGAAGCCTTGTCAAATATATGAATGTCATCAACGCCCATTCCTTCTGCAGTAACTCCTTCATCGCTAGATAATACAAAACGAAAGCGTACATTATTACTCGTTGTTGGCACATCTACACTTGCTACATGCCATTTAGCAAACGAAGTACGCCATTGGTTTAAGGATGTAGGGTCGTTGTACCAATTAATGCCAGTGCCATTGGTGCCAATTTTTATCCATGTCAATCCACCGTTTGTGGAGTACTCCACCCAGGCATAATCACAAGGGCAATTATCTTCCAAGTCAAAAATATGGCTAAACGAAAGTACAGGTTGTGTAAGGGTACTTAAATCAAAACATGGAGAATATAAATAAGATAACTCTGCATTGTTATAATTATTGTTGAGTGATGTTACCCATGCCTTTGTTCCATTTGCGGCTTTATTAATTTTACTTTTTACAGGAGTGCCCCAAGCCCAACTTGTATTTGTACCTTTTGCAAACCAATTGCCATCATTAGTTTCAAAACCTTCTAAGTAAGGATAATTTGTAATAACAGAACTAGTATGAAAACTATAATTTAGAATACTATCGTTGCTTGCATAATTATCAGTGGCCGCTTTTACCCAAAAAGAAAAATCATAATCTGTGTTGTTTAATAAAACAGCAGGAGTTGTAAATGTATAGTTTAGTGTACTGTAAGGGGCAATAGAAGGCACAGTCTCTGTAATAGCAGTGCCACCATTAAAATTATAGCTTACAGGTATATTTGTTAAAGTAGCAGGGCTATTGTTTTTAATAATAACAGAAACAGGCTGGCTGCCAAAACCATTACAGCCCGATAGGGATGGAGTTAAAATTTCTTTTACGGTTAAGTCATTAAATGATTCACTTAGTAAAACATCATCAAAAGTATACCCATCATCATTATCTAATTCAGGAGCAGGATTATTTGCAGAAGTGTTTCCCTGTTGTCCAAATTTTATTTGAAAGCTAGAAGTAATATTTTGAGTAGGAAGTGCAGTACTTAGTACTTCGTTTACATTAATTAATCCTTTTTTCCACTTTCCAATTTGGGCTTGATTAGCAACTAAATCGTAAGCTTGTATCCATGCATCAGTATCGCTACCACGTATCCAAACTTTGTTATTAGGGTTGTTAGCTTGGCCGTGGTTTTTGTAAGAAAAATCAAAACGCAATTCATTGCCACTATTGTAATTTAATGCATTATAGGTTAAAATCAAACTATCGGTAACTAAAGCTCCAAAAGGAAATTGATCTAGTGTAATTGCTTTATTACCATTGAGGGAAAAGCCTGTATTTACAAATGTCCTTAACCTACCTCTCGCAGCATTGGTTTTAAAATCGGCACGATCCACACCATCTATTCCAATGTTATTGGTTGTATATTCATTCGTATTTGCTGTTTCAAAACCTTCTAGTAATGGCAATGTGGTTATTGGCGCATTAGGTATATTTTTTATAGAAACGATTATAGTGTCGTCTAATACTTGTGTATCGCCTATTTTTTTTACCCATGCCTTTATTGTATAATTTCCCACAGTTGATAAATTAGCTGTTTGTACAAAATTATATTGAGAGATGGCTAATGAATTAATTGGTAATGAAACAGTCTCCATTATAGGTGTGTTTCCATTAATTTGATAGTAAAGATTATAAGAACCGGATGACGTAACATCATCTAAGTTTTTAATTGTAAGGCTTACTGTTTCTGTTGCTGTTAAAGCACCTGTTGTAAATTGCCTTCCGGTATTAGGAGCATCAATTGATACGGCTTTAAAATTATTATCAAAATTAGATAAAGTGCATGTTCCCGTATTAGGTATAACATTTCTAGAAATTGATCTTCTGCCACTATTGGTGTTATTTTTTGCAGCTACGCCAAACCAATACGATGAATTTGATTTTAACCCGCTCACTAAATAACCAATACTTGTGGTATTACCTATTACTTGCATTGTATCTCCCACCAATTGCAAAATATCGTATGATGTAGCTGAAGGTATTGCTGCCCAATCTAACTGCACATAACCTTCGCAAGGTACAGAGGTAGTTAAAACTGGTTGGCCTAAAATAGAGAATGTAAAATTACTCAGGTCAGTAAATGGCGATCCATTTCTACTTACCCTAATCAAAGCACTATTAGTAGTAAATGCAGGTACAACCCAGTTTATTGTTTTACTTGTTGAAGGTACAGCATTGTTTAAAGTACCCCAAGTGACTCCGTTGTTAAATGAAGTATCTACTGTAAAAGTGTTAGATTCATCACCAAAGGCTGTCCATCGTATTGACTCAGTTTCTCCAGGTACTAGCGTTTCTCCACCAAAAGGATATTCTATCGTTATCCCATTCATATCTAACTGATAAGTGAGAATATATTCTTGTGGCCCTTGCGGAATATTAAATGCATTTACATTCAAAGTATATGTTCCGGCTACGGGGTTTTCTATAACCACTTGTTCTATATTATTTAGATGGTCCACTCCTTGTAATGCATTGGCAGTAACATTTGTTGGATTAAGAATTAAGGGTAAATTGTTTACTGCAGAAGGATTGGTAACAGATAGGTCTAAATCATTTACCAAGGTTGAAAGTGCATTGGGTGCAGCGGCTGCATCTGCCCAATATAACATTACTTTTAGACGGCGCACACCCGTGGGTAAGGTTATTGGGTAGGTTGCAGGCGTTCCCGTATTTATAAAATATTGATTTCCTTCTATTGCTTCAACTGCACGTCTCGCATTTAACATCCCAAAACCAAATATATAATCGGGACCTGTATTTCCTAAATCTTCAGCGGTATTACAAAGTATTGCTTTTATCAATGATGCTTTAGGGGTTGCCCCACCGTTTAGTATTCGATATCTTTCATTGAGTAAAGTGGCAGCCCCTGCAACAACAGGTGCCGCCATACTTGTGCCGCTGTTAGGCGAATATCCATTATTGGTAATTGTAGATGTTGTAGAAATTCCATTGGTAACAATTTCTGGTTTTATACGGCCATCATTTACGGGTCCACAACTACTTGTAGATGAAATTGTATAGTTTGCCTGATTCATTGACCCAACGGTAATCACATTTTTTGAAGTCTGCCAACCGGATTTTATGGTGCCATATCCTGTAGGATTTGGAGCACATGTAAATGCGCCATCATTACCTGCCGCAAATACATGCAAAACCGTTTCATAGTTTTTCATTTGAACATCGGTATAATTGCTCAAAGCATCATATACACCATTGCCTGCACATCCTGGAATAGCTGCTGTATAAGAATTATTAGTGGCAACCATGTTATAATCGGTTATATATGTAGGAGTATTGGCAAGAATATCACTAAACCATTGGCTCACAAGTTTGGCTCTTGGTGCCATTCCACTATTTTTCGGATTAATAATACCACCTCCTGCTACTGTGCCAGAAGTGTGTGTCCCGTGGTTAGCAGGTGTTGCAAAAACTCTATTTATCAATCTCGATGAAAAGTCAATGTGTGAAGATATTTCCGAGTTGTCCCCAATACCAATAGTCATATTCTTACCTAATAAGTTACGTCCATTTATTGATGATAAAGCCCCAAAGCCGTGCGTTGCTTTAACATTGTAGTTTAAAGGTTTGTCTCTTGTAGATTGTAAGTGAATGTAACTAACAAAAGGCAGAGCGGCTATCTTCTCTAATACAGATTTATCATATTGAATGAAAGCAACATTCGTGTTGTCAAATTTTGTAGACACAATTGTTGCACCTGTTTTTTGTAACTCTATTTGAATTGTTTCTTTGTTTATGCTAGGAAAATAGTTTACAGCAACAAGCACTGTTTCATTTTTATCCTTCACAACTTCGTAGGAAGAAATTGCTTTATCTATTTTAAAAGCTTGAGGAAAGCTGCTAACAGACAAGGTATTAAACTTTTTTAAAATTGAAAAATCAAAATCATAATTACAACTTGCTATAAATGCATTGCTTGGTAGGTAACTAAACAATTGCATGCCACTTAGTTCTAAAAAATCTTTATCTGCTTTTCCTGGAGTAGATGCGAATTGAACAATCAAATAATAGCTATTTTTGTACTTAGCCGAATAAATATCAGTTAGTTTGAAGCTGTTTTCGGCAATGTTTTTTTTAGGTAAAAAATCTCCTGTTATAAATTGTATTGGTTGCTGCGCAAAAGTTGATTTACTAACTAAGCAAACCATCGTAAAAATTAAAAAAGCGTAATGTTTTTTCATTAATATATTTTAGATATTGTTGATTTGGAATTAATGCCTACAAATTTAGGTAATAGTATGTTTTAAATTGGTTATTGACTTGATACGCTTCAAGTTCATTTTCAATGGTATTAGTAACGTTAAAATTCAGTATTTGGTATAATTACACAAATTTCTTCGAAAGCTTACTAAAATTTAAAATTAAGGAGCTATTGTTCATAGAGTTAAGAAGTATTTCGTTACTGCAACTCAAGTTAGTTAATAAGCCTTACGATTATTGGATGTTAGGCTAAAACAAGTTTTTTTAAAAACTCCACAAAAAACTTTGCCATTTAAATTATTCCCCCTACTTTTGCACTCCAAATAAAAAATAGCAATTTTAAAGTTCTTTACATATGTCACAACGAATCAGAATAAAACTACAATCTTACGACCATAACTTAGTTGATAAGTCTGCAGAAAAGATTGTTAAAACAGTACGTAGTACTGGCGCAGTAGTTACAGGACCAATTCCGCTTCCTACACAGAAGAAAATTTTTACTGTATTACGTGCACCTCACGTTAATAAAAAAGCTCGTGAGCAGTTTCAATTGTGTACACATAAGCGTTTGTTAGATATATACACTAGCAGCAGTCGTACGGTAGATGCACTAAGTAAATTAGATCTACCAAGTGGTGTAGATGTAGAAATAAAGGCCTAATGAACCTTCCACAATGGGTGGAAAGGCAAAAGGTAAGTTCTTAAAAGAAAAAATTAAACATCCATCTCCTTGTTGAGATTTTGCCAAGCTAAGCTTGTCGAAGCCTACAAAACAACACGGAGCGCTGGATACAAATAGGATACAATGAAAAGTATTATTGGAAAGAAAATTGGCATGACCAGTATATTTGATGCAACAGGTAAACAAACTGCTGTAACAATTATAGAAGCTGGGCCATGCGTAGTCACACAAAAGAAAACCGTTGCAACAGACGGATACAATGCACTCCAAATTGCATTTGGTGACAAAAAAGAGAAACACTCCCTTAAATCGGAAATTGCACACTTTGCAAAAGCTAATACAGCACCGAAAAAAACAGTAAAAGAAATCCGCAATAGCGAATCAGATAAAAATGTAGGAGAAACTATTACCGTAGATATTTTTGCCGAAGGCGATAGTATTGAGGTTGTAGGAACTACAAAAGGAAGAGGCTTTCAAGGTGTTGTAAAACGCCATGGCTTCAAGGGTGTTGGTGGCCAGTCACATGGTCAGCACGATCGTTCAAGAGCGCCAGGTTCTATTGGTAACTCATCAGATGCTAGTCGTGTATTTAAAGGTATGCGCATGGGTGGTCGTATGGGTGGAGATAGAGTGATGATGAAAGGTCTTAAAGTAGTAAAGATTTTCGCTGAGAAAAACTACATATTGGTAAGTGGTTCGGTTCCGGGTCACATTGGTTCAATCGTTTTAATACAGAAATAATTATGCAACTCGATATAATAAACGCAAAAGGAGAAAAAACTGGAAGAACGATAGAGTTACCAGAAGAAATTTTCGGAATAGAACCGAACGACCACGTAATTTATCTTGCTGTAAAGCAGTACATGGGTGCACAACGCCAAGGTACACATAAGGTAAAAACAAGAGCGGAAGTTCAAGGTTCTTCTAAGAAATTACATAAGCAAAAAGGTACGGGTGGTGCTCGTAAAGGTAATTTACGTAGCCCTATATACAAAGGTGGTGGTACTATTTTTGGCCCTAAGCCGCACAAATATGATATCAAACTTAACCGCAAGGTGAAAGATTTGGCGAGAATGAGTGCGCTTTCATACAAGGCTAAGGAAAACAGCATTGTAGTTTTAGAAGATATTCAAATGGATGCGCCTAAAACAAAAGGAGTGGTTAGTATTTTGAAGAGCTTAAACATGGGTCGTAAAAAATCTTTGTTTGTAGTACCAGAATACGATGATAATTTTTACCTAAGTCTTCGTAATATACCAGGTGTAAATGGAACGGTG
>JANMFB010000164.1:0-8768 GCA_031377605.1 Ferruginibacter sp. | reverse complement strand
TCATCGCTCTTTAAATCGAAAGCCAAATCAAATAAAACCTTGGCAAAATACCATTCTTTGGCTTGTATTGTTAATTTGCTTTTCGATAGTTTATTAATATCAAATCTAAAAATGCCAATACCATTGCTTTCGTATGGAGTTGCAAAAATTTCAAAACTTTCTCTTTTTATTGTTTGTTTAGGGTTGTATTCTCCGCCTATCGCATGATATACTAGTACACTATCATTTTCAATACTTGCAATGCCTGCATGAGAAAATGTTTGGTCTCTCTTGTTTAACGATTTTAAACTTTGGCTTGTAAAATCGTTTCCAGTTCTTGTAATTACATCGCCTGATTCAACAAGTTTTTTTAATGCTGCAATTTCAATTTTTGTTAGTTCTATATTTTTTTCAAATTGTATTGAATCTTGTTTTGAAGGATTTGCAATTTTTACTGCTTCGTTATTGTTACAACTACAAAGTAAAAAAATAAGGCAGCTAATGAGCCACCTTATTTTAATTTGAAAAATATTTATTTTCTTAAGAGCCACTTCTTCTAGCTTTTTCTGCTTTCTCTGTTTCTTCCAAGTTGGTTTTATCGTCTTTATTGTAAGCTTTAATAATGGCCTTCACCAATTTATGTCTTACTACATCTTCTTCATCTAATTCTATATGAGATATGCCATCAATATTTTTTAAGAGTCTAGTTGCACGCCATAAGCCACTCTTCATATTTTTTGGCAGATCTACCTGTGTAGGATCACCAGTGATAATTGCTTTTGCGTTTGGACCTATTCTCGTAAGAAACATTTTTATTTGCAGGTCGTTTGTGTTTTGTGCTTCATCTAAAATAATAAATGCATTGTCCAAAGTACGACCACGCATGTAAGCAAGTGGCGCAATTTCTATAGTACGGGTTGTCATGTAATACGCAAGCTTATCAGCAGGTATCATATCATCCAATGCATCGTATAATGGTCGCAAGTATGGATCTATTTTTTCTTTAAGATCGCCAGGTAAAAAACCAAGGCTTTCACCGGCTTCCACAGCGGGGCGTGTTAGAATAATTTTCTTTACCGTTTTGTTTTTCAGCGCTCTTACCGCAAGTGCAACAGCGGTGTATGTTTTACCAGTTCCTGCAGGGCCAATAGCAAATACGATATCATTTTTATCGCATGCTTGTACCATTAATTTTTGATTCGCTGTTCTTGCCCTTATTGTTTTTCCGTTTGGACCAAAAACCAATACATCATTGGGGTTTCGATCCATAAAGTTATCAATCGCTTTCTCGTCATCGCCACCAAGTATTTGGGAAAAATAGTTTTCACTCATGTGGCCGCTTCTTTCGAGGTATTGAACAAGCAAACCAATTTTTTCTTTTGCATCTTCAATTTGATCTTCTGCACCACTAAGTTTCATTTGGGTACCTCGGCTGAGGATTTTTAGGAGCGGGAATTTTTTTTTCAGAATATCGAGCTTGCCGTTGTTAACTCCGAAAAATTCAATTGGGTTTACGTTTTCTAAATTGATTATTACTTCTGTCAATTCTTTTTATGTTTGGTGATTAATAAATACAGTCAAATTTAATTAATAGTAAATAGGTTATCCTAAAATAAATATGCACATTATTAAATTGTTATGTGCAAAAACTATTCCGGGCATTATTAGAACTGTGTTAAATTCTATATACCACATTTATCATCTCCTAGTTTCAATTTCGTTTATTAACACTAATTAATAGTACATATTTTTGTAACAATCCGTTAAACAGCCAAAAATGATTGAAATAGAACATGCTAATATTAGCAAAGTAATTTACCACTCTGTCAGTGTAGATGATAGCAAATATCATTTAAGCAATTCGCTTTATGAATGTTTGGAGAATGAAGAACAAGTTTTGAAAACTATATTTTTAAAAACGTTTTTAAATAGTTTCAATGCATTTGAGTTTAAGCATGATATAGATATAAATTTAAATCCACTGTACAAATTTGCAAATGATATTTTTGAAGGAGTTGAATTTATTGGTGCATCTAAAGATATTTGTCAACATTTAAAAACAGTATCTAAACATCCAAATATAAAGGATGGTGACTTGTTTATAATGAAACTAGTAGATGTAAAGTTGGATGATAATTTTTACGAAGCGTTAGGTATATTTAAAATAGAAAATAAGCAAGATTTTATAGAAACAAAAACCGATAATGAAAATCTATCTTTGTCATTTAAGAAAGGAATAGGTACAAAAAAATTAGATAAAGCTTGTTTAATAATTTTTACAGACAAGCCTTATACCATTTTCAACATAGATAACAACAGCTCAGATACAGAATATTGGCAAGATGAATTTATAAAAATGGCTGTAAAGAACGATAAAGCCAATAATACCAATCAGTTTTTGGCACTTACCAAAACATATCTCACCCAACACATGCCTGCCGAGTTTCAGGTAAACAAAGCCGACCAAATAGATTTGCTTAATCGCTCTGTAGGTTATTTTAAAGAACACGAAAATTTCGACAAGCAAGAATTTGAAAGCGAAGTACTGCATCATGATGAGCTCATAAATTCATTCCGTAATTTTGAAGACAAATACAAAAGCAATAACGAAGTTTCATTCCAAGATAATTTTGCTATTTCTGAACAAGCCGTAAAGAAGCAAGCCCGTATTTTTAAAAGCATATTAAAACTTGATAAGAATTTTCATATTTACATACATGGCAATAAAGAAATGATAGAGCAAGGCGTGGAAGCAAACGGTAGAAAGTATTACAAAATTTATTATGAGGAGGAGCGTTGAAAAAATGACTTACCGCTCATCATACATACTTTACCATTCATGAAATGTTAGCCTCCATTCATGTCGGATTTATTTTAACAGAATTTAACAAATATGTATCTTTGACTTTCAAATTTAAACGGAGCATCGCTCCAATGTAAAATGAACCACTTTACTGCAGACGCTTACTTTACCTTTCGTCAAAGAGTTAAGCCGCCTTCTGGCAAATAATACATGTATTAATTTTTTACAAGGAACTAATATCTTCAAATTAATCAGTTTTATTGAGACTGCTTTTTTCAACTATTTTTCAATACGCTATTGTATTAAGCTTGCTACAACCAGGCAAAATATATGCGGTTGTTAAGTCTTTGAGACTAAATATTTGTAAAAAGTACTAATGCAAGGACACATAAACTAATAACATACATTTAAAACCTAAAACAACATAAAATGGACTATCAATTATTATTTACTCAATACTGGTGGATACTAGTATTGATTTTATCACTCATTTTTTACAAATTTATTCTGAGAGTATTTTTTGGAATGGTAATAGTACCTGAAGATAAATTGGGATTGGTAAACAAAAAATTTGTGCTTTTTGGCTCAAATAAATCATTGCCAGATGGAAGAATTATTGCTACAAAAGGCGAAGCAGGTTATCAAGCAAAAACCCTTGCACCTGGCTTGTATTGGGGAATGTGGCCTTGGCAGTATGGTGTGAGCATGCAATCGTTTATGGTAATACCAGAGGGCAAAATTGGATTGGTACTTAGCAATGATGGTGCTCAAATTCCTACGGGTGCTATACTTGCACGCAGAGTAGATAGCGATAATTTTCAGGATGCTGAAATGTTTTTGAACAATGGTGGACAAAAAGGACGCCAGACTTCCTACATTACTGCTGGTACCTATCGCATAAATAATTTTGCATTTACAATTACCATTGCAGATATGGTTATCATCCACGAAAATATGGTGGGCATTGTTACTTCATTGGATGGACAGCCGATTGCAAGCGGGCAAATTGCAGGCAAGTATATTGATGGACACAATAACTTCCAAGACTTTGATACGTTTTTGATTAACGATGGTAACCGTGGTTTGCAGCCTTCTATCATTCTAGCAGGTAGTTACAATATCAATCCTTGGGCTATTCAAATAGAAGAAGTACCTATGACGGATGTTCCAATTGGCTATGTAGGTGTGGTTATTTCGTACATTGGAGAAGACGGTAAAGACCTTACAGGCGAGGCTTTTAAGCATGGTAATATTGTGAGTAAAGGTAGCAGAGGTGTGTGGATGGAGCCTTACGGACCTGGTAAATATCCGTTTAATAAATACATTATGAAAGTAGAACTGGTACCTACTACCAACCTGGTTTTGAATTGGGCCAATACTAGAAGTGAAGCCCACCAATTAGATAAAAATCTTTCTACAATTACCGTTCGTAGTCAAGATGGTTTCCCATTCAATTTGGATGTGTCTCAAATCATTCACATACCGGCAAATGAAGCCCCAAAGGTAATTGCACGTTTTGGTAGTATGAATAACTTGGTAAGCCAAGTGCTAGAACCTACTATTGGCAACTACTTTAGAAACTCTGCACAGGACAGTGATGTAATTGCCTTTTTGAGTACTCGTAAAGAAAGACAGCAAGCAGCAAAAGATAACATGAAAGAAGTGTTAGATGAGTATAATGTAAATGCGGTGGATACTTTGATAGGCGATATTGTACCACCGGAAAGTTTGATGAAAACCTTGACCGATAGAAAGATTGCACAGGAAGAAGAGAAAACTTACAGCACTCAAAGAATGGCGCAAGAAAAACGCCAAGGAATGGAGAAGGAAACTGCTATTGCAGATATGCAAAAAGAAATAGTGAAGGCGCAACAAAGTGTAGAGATTGCACAACGTACTGCCGATGCTGCAGTGAAAAAGGCAGAAGGTGATGCTAACAGTTTGCGTTTACAAGTAGATGCGGAAGCCACAGCTACAAAAATGAGAGCAAATGCAGAAGCTGAAGCTACCAAAGCAAGAGCAGGTGCGCAAGCAGAAGCTACCAAACTGAATGCTAGTGCGGATGCGGAAAAGATTTCTAAAACTGGTTTGGCAGAAGCAGAAAAAATTATGGCGATAGGTAAGAGTACTGCTGAAGCTTATGAGTTACAAGTAAAAGCGATGGGAGGCGATAATTTTACCAAGTATAAAATCACTGAAGAAATTGGTAAAGGTCATATAAAAGTGATACCTGATATTTTAATTGGTGGTGGCACAGGAACTGACGGTGGAATAAATGGTTTGCTTGGTATGAAATTGATGGAGATGATGGATATGAAGAAAATGGATAGTAAAGAAATGGAAGCAAAATAAATAATAGTGTATTGGTGATATAATTTTATATTGCCAATACATTTTAAAACAACAGAAATGAAGAAAATTAATTTAATTGGTTTGGCTGTCTTAGGTTTGTTTTTTATTAATTCTTGCAAAGATGATAAAAACGAAGACCTGACAAATGAAGTTAATAAAAACGGAGCTGTCGAATCAACTGTAACAGTAGAACACTTAGATAGTTTACAAGATATACTTATAACAAAACATGCTGTTTGGTACAAAGGTAACCAGCATAAAAATATTGAGTATAGAGATACCATACCTTCACTTGGTATAGAAAATACTCAAGCAGAAAATGAAGATGGTGATAAGAAAACAGTGCAGGTAAAAAAAGATTATGAAATTTTTATTACAGTGAAATAATCTGTTAAATACTTATGTGGCTCATCGTCCTTTCGGTAAAAAATTCTAGTGAAAATACTTTAACGCCTTCCGCAAAAAAAGTAAAACTACTCATTGCCTTACCGGCAAAATATGCCTTTGGGGTAAAATAATTAACAATGAAAAAAAGTAAAGCAATACAACTTATTCTTATAACAGCGGCACTAGCAAGCTGTAACCAAAAAAAGAAAGAACCCGAGTGGGGTGATGGAGCTAAAACTTATGTGAGAGGAGACAGCACAGCGCCATACACAAGAACTCATCATGGCTCAGGACTAGCCACAGCTGCATTGTGGTATTATGCGTTTAGGCCTTATGGAAATTATAGAAATGGAAATTATGAACGTGCAGGTTACTATTCAGGAGCTATTCCATCTAGAAGTAATATAGGGAGCAATGGTTTTAAAGGAAGGGTGAGTCGGGGAGGTTTTGGGAGAGGTGGGTATAGTGTGAGTAGTTGAAAAGAAGGTTGAAAAATTAAGGTTGAAGATTGTTAATTTGAAATGATATATTTTATGGCGATTATTTGAAGGTTTGAAGAGTTGGATATATGGCAATTAGCAAGAATACAAGCAAACAAATTATGGCAAATCTATACTAGGGATACTTTTGCTAAAGATTTTGAATTAAAGAATCAAATTTCAAGAAGTTCGGGTTCAGTTTCGGATAATATTGAAGAAAGATTTGAACGATCGGGAAATAAAGAGTTTATAAATTTTTACTAATTTAAAAGGCTTCAAATGGTGAATTAAGATCTCAGATTTACAGAGCATTTGACAGATTACCTATAAACGAAAACAGTTTGAAGATTTAATATTGAAGACAGAAACCTTAAGTAATAAAATAACTGCATTCATAAAATACTTAAAAAATTCCGATGAAAAGGTTTCCGATTCACCTAATAACAATCAAACTTCAACATTCAACATTAATTTAAATGGAAAGAATAACAACAACCCCAAGAAACAACTGGCAAGCATCAGTAGAAAAATTAGGCTTTGGTTTTCATACAGCTGATGCAGTTTACTGGGACGAAACTGCTTATTATAAATTTTCGATGGATGAGATTCTAAAGATTGAAAGTGCAACAGCTGACCTTTGGGATAAATGCCTTGGTGCAGTGCAGCATATAATTGATAGTAACTTGTACGAAAAAATGGGTATAGATAAAACTTTCATTCCCTACATAGAAAAAACTTGGATGGATGATCATCCTGCTATTTATGGTAGGTTTGATTTGTGTTATAAAAATGGCGAAATAAAAATGCTAGAGTTTAATGCAGATACACCTACAAGTTTATACGAGGCAGGAATAGTACAATGGTTTTGGTTACAAGATTTTGATAAAAGTAAAGATCAGTTTAATAGCATTCACGAAAAATTAATTGCTTATTGGAAATATTTAATTCCTTATTTGAAACCTGGAAAATTACATTTTACTTGTCTTAAAGAAACATTGGAAGACCTTACGAATGTAGAGTATATAAGGGATTGTGCTATACAAGCTGGCATAGAAACCAAGCTTGTTTTTATTGATGATATTGGTTGGGATGAAGAAACCAAACAATTTTTGGATTTAGAAAATGAACCGATTAAAAATATTTTCAAATTGTATCCATGGGAATGGATGATGACAGAATCATTTGGTGAAAATATTCTGGAAGATACCAACAAAGCATTTTGGATAGAGCCTGCTTGGAAAATGCTTTTATCTAATAAAGCAATTTTACCTATACTCTGGGAGTTATATCCGAGTTGCCCTTATTTATTGCCCGCTTACTTTGAAGAAGGAAAAATAAATAATTATGTGAAGAAACCTTTCTTTTCTCGTGAAGGTGCCAATATAAAAATTGTACAATTCTACGATACTTTGCAACAGACAGATGGGTATTATGGTAAAGAAGGGTTTATTTATCAGCAAACATTCACCTTGCCAAAATTTGATGAAAACTATGTAGTCATAGGCAGCTGGATAATAGGACAAGAGCCTGCAGGTATGGGTATAAGAGAAAGTCTGCATTTAATTACAGATAATTTGAGTAGGTTTATTCCACATATCATAGAGTAGCAGAAAATAACTGTCTGGTTATAGAATTAATTGTTCTAATTTTTTAACCTAGAAAAGTAAAAAAAGAACTGACAGTTTTTCCGTTAATTAGAGGTGGTACTTAATTTGTTATGTTATACGTAACACATAAAATAAATGAATTTATATGCAAAAAGGTAACATTAGGGTACAAACGGAGAACATTTTTCCAATTATTAAGAAATTTTTATACAGCGAGCATGACATTTTTATTAGAGAACTTGTCAGTAATGCAGTAGATGCAACGCAAAAACTAAAAACCTTGTCTAGTATTGGCGAAGCTAAAGGCGATATAGGAGAATTGCGCATTGATGTAAAGTTAGATGTTGAGCAGAAAACAATTACGATTAGTGATAGAGGTGTGGGAATGACAGAAGAAGAAGTAGATAAATATTTGAACCAAGTGGCATTTAGTGGTGCAGAAGAATTTTTGGAAAAATACAAGGGTCAGAATGAGAATAATATCATTGGTCATTTTGGATTAGGCTTCTATTCATCATTTATGGTTAGTGAAAAAGTGGAAGTAATTACCAAAAGTTTTAAAGAGGATAGTAAAGCGGTAAAGTGGGAATGTGATGGTAGCCCCGAATTTACTTTGGAGCCAGTTGAAAAAGAATGGAGGGGTACAGATATTGTGTTGCACCTAAATGAAGAGAGCAAAGAATTTTTAGATGCTTACAAAGTAAAAACTGTTTTGGAAAAATTCTGTAAGTTTTTACCTGTGCCTATTTATTTTGAGGATGTACAAGCACAATTGGAAGAGGCAAAAAATAAAAAAGAAGACACCGACAAAAGTGAAGATATGCAGAACTCCCCTTCAGGGGATGGGGGCGGAGAGGCTCTTAATAATACAAACCCTGCATGGACAAAAAAACCTTCAGACCTTACCAAAGAAGATTACGAAAATTTTTACAAAGAGTTATATCCATATAATGAAACACCTTTGTTTTGGATTCATTTAAATGTAGACTATCCTTTTAACCTTACAGGAATTTTGTATTTCCCTAAAATAAAACAGAGCTACGAAATACAAAAAGATAAAATACAATTATACTGCAATCAGGTATTTGTTACAGATGAAGTAAAAGAAATTGTGCCGGAATTTTTAATGCTGATGCATGGGGTTATTGATAGTCCGGATAT
>JANMFB010000138.1:0-2360 GCA_031377605.1 Ferruginibacter sp. | reverse complement strand
GTGGTATTACAAAATCCATTTAAAGCCTCTTTATTTACCCAAAATAATGCTAGTTTATTTTGCGGAGATGAACCAAAATTACTTTCCAATAATTGGATGCATAATCACAATACACACTTACGAAACACAATCCCAAATTTTATAGCTTATGAAAAAGATAACGCAAATAAAACACTTTTAAACTGTGGCATTATTGGTGGCTCATTGGAAACAATTATACAGCTCCTTGCTGAAATTGTACATATTCATAACACGTATAGCATTAGTAACAAAACACCATACACTTTAGATATGGGCGTATTTAATTATGTGGTTCGTACAAGTTTTGTAGATAAAATTTTTCATGGGGCACCTGTAAATACGCTCTTTAAAGAATACCAATTGGGCTTGAACGACTGTTGGTTTAGGCATAAATAGTGGTATAATTTAGGCTGATAATATTTCTTTCAAAATAAAAAAATCTTTCTAAAATAAGATTAATAACAATTGTCTCGAAATGTAGTCCAATTAACTTTTGGTATAATACTATTGTAGTAGTCGTTTAGACCAATACAATTGGACTATTACGAATACACAGACTGTATAAAATAAGAAAGAAGCACATATCAATGACCATTATATACTATATCAAAAAAAAGACCCATCAATTACGATGGGTCTATTAATATTATATTCTGCATATATTAAGCTAATTTCTCTACCTGCATATAACTTAATTCCACAGGTGTAGCACGGCCAAATATCTTTACTTGTACTTTTAATTTCTTTTTTTCGTCGTTTACCTCTTCAATAACACCATTAAAGTCATTGAACGGTCCATCAATGATTTTGATAGTTTCTCCAATAATAAAAGGCTCATTCATAGTAACACCACCAGCATCTGTCATTTCATCTACTCTACCAAGCATTTTATTTACTTCTGCTTTCCTAAGAGAAATAATATTACCCTTTGATCCCTTACCATCTGTTAAAAAATGCATTACGTTACTGATACCACTAACATGCTGTATAATATCATCTGTAAGTTTGCCATCTACTACTTCCATCATAATATAACCAGGATAGAAGTTACGCTCTCTCATAACTTTTTTTCCATTAGCAACTTTGTATACTTTTTCTACAGGCAAAAATATTTGAGAAATCAATTTATCCCATCCATTGCGGACGATGTCTTTATCTAAATATTCTTTAATCTTACGTTCTTTGCCACTTACAACACGGAGTACATACCACTTTGTATCCTTTACCGGAGTTTCGGGTGATGCTGCAGCCGCTGTTATTATTTCTTCCATTAATTAACCTTTAAAGAGAGAGTAAATGAATTTCATTGAACCATTAGCCACAAAATCCATGATGCCTACAATAAGCGTAATAAATAGCGTAGCTCCTAGTACAATAGCAGTAGATTGTGTTAGTTGCTCCCATTTGGGCCAACTAACCCTCTGCGTTAATTCTTCGTAAGACTCTTTTAAAAAAACTGTGAATTTGTTCATTCAAATTAATTTGAAATTGTGAAAATGTGAAAATATGAAAATTAGTTTAATGCGAATAAGTTTTCACATTGAGCAATTGTCAAATTTTCTAATTGTTTATTTTGCACGGGAACTAGGATTCGAACCAAGATCAAAGGTTTTGGAGACCCGTATGCTACCGTTGCACCATTCCCGTAAAAAACCTTACACATTTTCAAAAGAAAACACATAAGGCAATATTTTAAAGAACTTCAATAAAGTAATTGCTTACGATATTAAAAAACAAAGTACCTAAGCGTTAGCCTAAGTACTTTGTAAAGATATGAAAAAACTTCCACAAAGTCTCCCGTATGAGAACGGAAAAATTAGGTTGTTTCTTATTTTACGATTTCAGTTACCTGACCAGCACCTACTGTACGGCCACCTTCACGTATTGCAAACTTAAGACCTTTCTCCATTGCGATAGGTTGAATAAGTTTCACTAGGAAGTTAGTATTATCACCAGGCATAATCATTTCAGTTCCTTCGTTCAAAGTAACTTCTCCAGTTACATCCGTGGTACGGAAGTAAAACTGAGGACGATATTTGTTGAAAAATGGAGTATGACGTCCACCTTCTTCTTTTGAAAGAACGTAAACCTCTCCTTTAAATTCAGTATGTGGTGTAATAGAACCTGGCTTACAAAGAACCATACCACGGCGGATTTGAGTTTTCTCAATACCACGTAATAAAAGACCAGCGTTATCTCCAGCTTCTCCTTCGTCCAATAATTTCTTAAACATTTCCACACCAGTACAAGTTGATGATAATGCTTTTTCCATTAAACCAACGATTTCCATTGGCTCACCTACTTTAATACGACCTCTTTCAATACGGCCTGTAGCAACA
>JANMFB010000128.1:0-8802 GCA_031377605.1 Ferruginibacter sp. | reverse complement strand
TGTCGTATAAAAATGCTCTTGCACTTCCACTTTTAAATTCATTTCTTCTATAAATTCTCTCCACAGGCAATCTCTTGTGCCCTCTCCTTTCTCTAAACCGCCGCCACAAAATTTTGTAATGTATGCACCACGAATTAGTTCATCACTTACCAAAATTTGCTGAAGTTCATTTATTAGAATCCCATAAACCCTTATAGTAATCATTACTTTTTTCTATTAATAAACTTAAAAGTTACATAAACTAAAATACCGAGAGAAATAATAATTGGAGTCCAAAATGCAAATGGAGAATGTTGAAATGGTAACGGCACATTCATACCATAAATACTTGCTATCAATACAGGAATACTAAGAAAAAGTGTAATGGTAGTAAGCCTTTTAAGTACTTCATTTTGGTTATTGCTAATGATACTGGCGTACACATCTAATGTGCTGGAAAGTATATTGGTATAAGTATTGGCTGTTTCCAATGCTTGAGATGTTTCTATGATCAAATCATCTAAAAAGTCTTGCTCATCTTCATTTAATGATAAGAAATGAGTACGAGTAAGTTTCATCATCAGTAATTCGTTACTGCGAAGTGCAGTAATAAAATACACCAAGCTTTTTTGAATACGCATTAACTGAAACAACTCTTCATTTCTATTAGAGTCATATAACTTTTGCTCTAGCGTATTTCTGCGTTGATTTATTTCTTTAAGATGGTCTTGGTAGGTACTGATTATTTTTTCAAAAATCTTTAGAACCATCATGTTCCTTTTATCCGGATGGCGATTCTGAAAACTATTTAAAAATTTTTTTATAGCTTCGTTCTCAAAAGAATTTACGGTAACAATTTGTTCCTTGGTAAGAATGATACAAATAGGGATGGTAATATAAAAAGCATCGCTCTCATTAAATGAATTATTCTCTGTTGGTGCTTTTATAACAATTAATTTTACATCATCATCGGCCTCGAATCTGCTACGTTCATCTATGTCTAAAGAATCTTTTAAAAAATCTATAGGAATATTTAGTGCTTTACTTAGCTCTGAAAATTCTTCTTGTTTTAGCGGTGGCAGCACATTTACCCAAGTACCACTTGCTGGCTTTTCTGTAGCAACAGTATGCTTATCTATAATATTAAAATACTGAATCATTTTTTAGAATTTTATGTTGCCTTTAAACACAAATTTAGCTGGACCGCACAAATAAATTTCCGAGAAATTTTCTTCGTCATTCTTATTAAACTCTACACTTAGCTCACCACCATTTGTACTTACTTGAACGTTGTTAAAACCTCTTTCGTTGTGTGCACTCACAAGCGCCGCAGCCGTTACACCTGTTCCACAACTCAATGTTTCAGACTCTACACCTCGTTCGTATGTACGAACATAAATGGAATATGATCCGGTATTTTCTACAAAATTCACATTGATACCTTCGGCTTCAAATTCGCTACTATACCTAATTTCCGAACCTTCTTTTTGTACATTTAGATGGCGGACATTGTTTTCAAATTTTACATAATGGGGAGAACCAGTATTTAAAATGGAATAAGAAGGATGTGATTCTACTACGCAAACATCTTTCATTTTTAAACGGATAGTATGATCTAAATCTATGGTAGCTTCGTGGTTCCCATCAATGGCTAAAAATGTATAGGTAGATTTATGGATGCCTAAATCATTGGCAAAACGAACCATGCACCTACCTCCATTACCACACATTGTAGATTCGTTTCCATCTGCATTGTAATAAACCATTTCAAAATCGTACCCTTCTTTGTTGCGAAGTATAATTAAACCATCTGCTCCAATACCAAATTTTCTGTCGCAAAGTTTCTTAATGGCTAGTGCATTTTCAAATTCCAAATGTCCACTTCTATCATCAAACAAAATAAAATCATTGCCTGTACCCTGGTACTTATAAAACGTATATTCCATTATATTTTTGCTGCTATTGTTTCTAAGGTTTTTTTAATAAGATTTTCTACTGCCAAGCCACCATCTGCACTAAACTCTTTTGAAATTCTATTGGCTACTATTGCGCTTAAAGATAAACAATGATGTCCCAATATTTTGCCAAGTCCATAAATAGCAGATGTTTCCATTTCAAAATTACTGATACGATGATTACCACAACTAAATGTGCTCAAATGGTCAATTAAATTTGGTTTTGCCAGCCCTAAGCGTAACACTCTTCCCTGTGGACCGTAAAAGCCAGGACAAGTAACGGTAATACCCTGATGCATTCCATCTACAAACTCTTTAAGCAATGCTGCACTAGCACCAAATACATAAGGGTTAGTAAGAGAATTTATTTGCGTGTGAGTAACGAATGCTTGTTGCAAAGCCATTTCTTCGTCGTTATTGGTATGCCTATAAAAGTTCATGAGGTTATCTAAACCAATGGCATGTGTACTTGCCACAAAACTATCTACCGGTATTTCTTTTTGCAGAGATCCTGATGTGCCAACCCTAATAATATTTAATTGTGTAAGTTGTTCTTTAATGATTCTTGTTTCAAAATCTATATTTACAAGGGCATCCAATTCATTTAATACAATATCAATATTATCGGGTCCAATACCCGTGCTTGTTACTGAAATTCTCTTTTTGCCAATAAAGCCAGTATGTGTTACAAATTCTCTGTGTTGGTTTTCAAATTCAATACTATCAAAGTATTTGCTCACTTCTTTTACCCTGTCAGGATCGCCTACGGTAATAATGGTATTAGCTATTTCTTCGGGCCTGCAGTTTACATGGTAAGCCGCTCCCCTACTATTTATGATTAGTTCTGATGCTGCTATTTGGTTCATTCATTTACATTTGAATGCCCAATTTCGATTAAATATTTAGTATTCTGATATTTTTTTCCTTATTTTTGCCTACCTAAATTACAAATTAGCCGTTGTAGTTTAACAAAAGGTCCTTTGGCCGAGCGGCTAGGCAAAGCTCTGCAAAAGCTTCTACAGCGGTTCGAATCCGCTAGGGACCTCTTAAAATTAAAGCCACATGTATTTGTGGCTTTTGTTTTTGGGATAAGTTAAAGTAATGGATAGTTTCAGAAGACAGAATTGCTTTTTTAACTTTAACAATAGATGTAAGTTCTATTAAAGAATATAGAAAGAGATGTTTTAGCCTTTTAATTAATGGCCAAATTTGATCCCCGTAAATGATTTATTACAATACCAAAAATGATACTCAAAATACATTTTTTATTAAAATCCGAACGAATGCTGTTAATTTTGTAAATAATTTTTTAATATCCAAAATGAACAATAAAAAAATAATTCAAATCATTGCGCTAGTTACTTGTGTAGCATTGATTATAACTTGCTTTGTACCTTGGGTGCATTACAATAGCATTGATACTACTTTTACTGGTTTTAATGTTACAAAATTTAGCACTGGTGTTTATTATGGCAAGGCAGGTAAAATTATTACTTGGCTAGCGGGAATAAGTTTTGTGCTTACTCTATTACCAATACTTGCATTAAAGAGAATAAACATGTTTGTATGTGCAGTATTGGTTGCTTATTGTATGCGTACTTATGTACTTTTTACTGGCTCTTTGTTTGATGGAGAAGTGGTAAAATTATCCGGTATTTATTTAATCAATGTTTTGTCGATTGTGCTCGTGGTTTGTAGTGTTTTTCCTAATTTGAAAGAGAGCAAGTAACCTAGTTAAGTGGTATTTGTTTAATAAAAATATAGCCTACAAAAAACAGCCTCTACTTCTAATCGCACTTCCGAAAAAGCTTATTGTTTACATTAAATTTGTTGCCTGGGCTTATTGAAGTTTACAATTATAAATAATTAATATCCAAACTTAATCACACCTAGATAAAAAAAAAGGAAAAAACATAACTTTTTTCATAAAAATTAGCTGCTAAGCTTGAAAGTGCAAAGTAAATTTCTGAGTGATATCTCCATCAGAAAACATCACCCAGAAATAGATGCTACAATTTAATTTTAATTCCACCATTAAATACAAAACCTTCGGTATGATTCCATATTTCATCGAAAGTTGGATTATTGTTTGGTGCGTTTGCTACTCGTTTGTATTTACTTTGTCGCTGGTCAGTAAAGTTTTCAAAATTTATAAAAAAGGAGATCTTTTTAATGGTTTTTTGTGCCATAAAACCAAATTCCCAAAATGAAGGGGTAAGATTTCCGTTTGATAAATTTTGCCTATCAGTTAAATAACCTTCCAAACCTATTTTAAAATTGTCTTCCTTTTCATACATCAACGTTAAATTGAGCTTGTTTTGTGGTAGTAAAGGTAAAAACTGGTTGGCGATCTTATAAGTGGCTTTTGCGTTAGTAAAAGTATACCCTACAAAAAACTTTAAATTTTCTTTGTAAATAAATTTCAAGTTTGTCTCAAACCCTTTTGAAACTACAGGTTTATTGGCATTTTTAAAAAATAGATCTCCGAAAACATCAGTCTGCAAAACCAATGGCTTGTTGATAGATGTAATAAAAAACATTTGGTTACCACTAAAAATAAATTCATCAGTAATTTTTGTTGTAAAATTTATATCAGCAGTTCCACCGATACTTTTTTCGGCAGTTACATTTTTAAGGGCTGATAGATTTTGATATTGCAGTGCCTCCGTTTGCTCAGTAAAAATAGTTGGCGCTTTATAACCTAACCCTGCTCCTATTCTTGAGCTAAATTTGCTAGAAATTTTAAAAAGCGAAGAAATTCTTGGTAGCACAAAAGCTTGACTTTTTTTATAATTTACATTCTTATAGTTTACGTTATCTATCCTTAAGCCACTTTCTATTTTAACACTTTCAGATATATCCCAGGTATCTTGTACATAAAGACCACTTGTAAATGTTTGCGCATTTTGATTAATATTTGGTGAATTATCTTTTTGCTTAAAATTATCATACAATATATTTAAGCCGGTAATAAGCGTGTGTTTTGGCAAGTTTGCTACAAAACTAACATCTGTAAAACTATTTGTATTAATGCCCGAAAATTTATAATTAGGTATGGTAATAGTTCTATCAAAAAAGCTTAAGCTTTGCTTTACTTTAAAACTTCGATTTTCAGTTAGCTTTTTATCAATTTCTAAAGTTGAAGTACTCCGAGCCGTTTTATTATTTTCAAAATAAACATTGTTAGTATTTCCATTGCCTTTTATTACCTCCATATCTCCACCTTTAAAACTACTTTGGGAATAAGCACTGCCTATCATAATTTTTGTGCTAGTATTTGGATAGAAAAAAATGCGTGGATTAATCGTAAAATTATTACTTTTTGGTATTTCAGAAAACTGATCCCTATCTACATCGTAGGCTTTAGCAAAGTTTACAGTGGTTAATAGTGCAAAACCAATTTTGTCTTTCTTTTGTGAAATGTAACTTCCAATATTTGTTTGTCCAATATTAGATTGGTTAAGGATAAAATCGCCCTCAAATTTTTCTTTAGGTGTCTTACTGATAAAATTAATTACACCTGCAATGGCACCACCACCATATAACGTAGAGGCCGGCCCTTTAATAATTTCCACTTGCTTTAGGTCAAGTGGTGGTATCTCTAAAACACTCAACCCACTTGCAAAGTTTCCATAATTGGGATAACCATCTTTTAAAAGTTGTGTGTACCTTCCATCTAGCCCCTGTACCCTTATACTTGCATTGCCGGTGGTAGCTGACGTTTGCTGTACTTGCAAGCCTGTGCTTTCGTGCAATAGCATGCTTACATTGGCTGGTCGCATATTATTTTTTTCGTCTAGCTCCTCACCATCTATGGTTTCTACTCTTGTTGGGGTATTATTAATCGTTCTGCTTGTTCTTGTGCTTTGAATGATTATTTCTTCAAGCTCTTCATTTATTTCTTCCAAAAATATTAATATGGTATCGTTGGTAGCTAATGGGAAACTATAAATCTCTGTTTTGCTTTCAAAGCCGCTAAAACTAAAAATAATCGTTTGAGTACCATTTGCAACATCATCAAATTTGGCAAAGCCCTCACTATTTGTGGTTTTACCAATGTTGTTTTGCAAAAGAATATTGGCTCCGACTAGAGGCTCCTTTGATTGACTACTTTTTACAACAACGCTCAACTTATTTTGAGCTTTTAACGTATTAATACTGCAAAGTGCAATACATAGAAAAATGATTTTCTTCATTTGATTGATAAATTAAGTAAAATAAAAGTGGACTTATGGACTAAGACCATCAAACCTTTTAGTGCATATACACCAAAATCTCAATTATACTAATTTAGGAGGTTGCCAGATGTTATGGCAATTGTAAGAGGTAAAATGTTGGTCAAGTAATGAAAACTTAAATTTGCCGGAAAAATGAATAGCTTTCTTGACTAATGAAGTTGTTTTTAAGGTATTTATAACTGAATGGCAACAAGAACAATTGCAAAATGTGGTGCAATCATCGTCTTTTTGCTTGCCTTTAGAATCTGGTTGTTCGGTTTTTTCATCTGCACAATTATCTTCACATATACACGGTACACAAGAAAGTGTTATTGTATATAAAGCAAATAAAAGCACCAGAAATTTCATAAAGTAAAAGTAAGTTTTGGAGATGTTTTAACCAAATGTAAAATGTTGATGCTTGTTGGTTAAATTTGACAAACATTACCATTTCAAATACTTTGCTACCTAATCAATTCTACAATAGATTATGCTACTTGCCTTTGAGCACTCCAACGCAATACGGGAAACTTATATTGTAGCAATGCAAATGATCCAAACAAAACACCAGAATAAAATAGGTCGCCAAGCAAAGTAGCTTTTACAAAAGGAATACCCGCTGCATAGCAAGTCATTAATCCACCAAAATTTTGTGTGTAAGTAGGGTTGCCTGGGAAGCAAGCAAAATTTGTAACTAAAAAGAAAATTGATGTTGATGCTAGTGCCCCAAAAATTACTCTTGAAGTACTTACTTTTTTAAAAATAAAAATCCCAGCTAAAGCAATAAGCAAGTAACTTCCATACTGCCAATAAAACCCTTCATAAAACCAAGTAAATTTTGGATAGTATTGAGCATAGATTACGTTATTAATGAACAAATCACTTAGCCAAGTAGCGGCAATCGGAATTAAAAATGCGTGCCATTTTTTTGTGAAATAAGCTGCACCAAAAAGACCTATTGCTCCTAATGGAGAAAAATTAAGCATATGAGGTATCATTCTTGAAAAGGCAGCTAATAGTATGAATAATGCAAGAACTCCGATTCTTATGTTTATTTTGTTCGTATTCATCGTTAATTTTTGGCGAAGTTAAATATTATCTTGTAATGAATGGAATTGTTTAATAAAATTAGTTTGTAAATTAAACATTTATAGAGTTATATAGAACTTTGACAGACTGTCGCATATCCTTTTTATAAATTATTAACCTAAAAACCAAAAAATATAGGTACAATCTGGACAAACAAAACTCATTGCAGAAAGATTTGCTTAATCAATTTTGAAAAATATTACAAGGGAAGTATTGAGTTGAGATTTTCTAAACCAAATAAATTATGTGCAGAAACTGGACAAACAAAGTCTTTACCTTTTACTTGAGTAGGATCAGGAACTTTCTTTTAAAAGTTTCATAAGATTGATTTGTGTTTATAATTAAGGATAAGTCAAGTATTATATTCACTTGATAATTAAATTATTAATTTTATACTATACATTATTAATTAAACATCCTCTTCAAATCTTCCAAGCTTACAATACCACTATCCTCATTTACTTTTTTTCCTTTTTTGTATGAATAAAATATGGGGATTTGGGTTACTCCAAAATGGTTGCAAATTTCTTTATCTTTATCTAAATCTATTTTTAGCAGTTTAATGCCGGGAATTTGCATTGTAAGCGAGTCCAAAACAGGATTCATTTTTATACATGGGGGGCACCAAGTTTCACCAAAATCTACCAGCACCATTTCATTGGTATTTATAAAATTCCTAAACATATCAAGTGTCATTCCTTTCTCTATACTACTAATTCCTTCGGTGGGTAATTTTGCATTTTTCCAACCGTTAATACCGCCTTTAAGTTCGTAAACAGTATAACCTCTTTTGCGCAAATTTTCTGCAGCGGCGCTACTTCTGCCTCCAGCTAAGCAATACACATATACTGGCTTTGTTGTACTCAGTGCTTCGGAGCGTTTAAGAAACTCTGCATCATCGTTCCAGTTTGCTTGCAATGAATTAGTAATATGTCCTTGCTGGTATTCTTCTTTTGTTCGTACATCCAGCAATTGAATATTTTTATTTTTAATGGCTTTATCAAATTCAGTAGTACTAAGCACGTTACTTTTTTGTGCATTGCATCCAAATAGAAAAAGCGAAGTAAATAAAACTGTTAATATTTGTTTCATGAAAAGGGTTTAATAAATAATAAAATTCTATTTTTTTTGTTAAACAAGATATTGTAAAAAAAATTATGGTAAGAATTTGATTTAAAAATGACTATTAAATTCCTGCAATGATTGAAATTTATTTAGAAAAATTAGAAAGTGTAGCAGTAAAAATACCCCTTTCTCTTTTTTTGAAAATGGCTTTCCAATTTCCATTGTATTTTATAAGTGAAGGCACTGTTAGATCTCCCACTTGAGTCATTACAACTTCCATATTAACTTTAAAATCATACACACCTGCATCATAACTTAAAGAATAATTTCGAGCAACTACTTCATATGTGAGTTCATTGAACCAAGTAGTCATTTCATCTACTACAACACTACCCTCTTTACCTTCCTTTACTTTTTGCTTGAACACATAACAGTTTGTATTGTTGTAACGCTGCCAATCAATATCCATGTCGTAACTATCAGCCATATCATCATCG
>JANMFB010000351.1:0-7902 GCA_031377605.1 Ferruginibacter sp. | reverse complement strand
CATTAAGAATTCATTTTCAATTATTGCAATGATATAAAAAAGCTCCGATAAAAAATATCGGAGCTATATAAAATTTTATAAATTCATACATTAAACTTCTTTACCGCCGTTTAATTTTTATTGTAATTCTTTCAATTCATCCATTTTGCCATCGGCAGCAAGTTGTGCTTGTTGTGCCCATGAAGTAGGATCTAAATGACCAACCCTAGCTTCAGATGAAGTTAAGATTTCTTTTACAGCTTCTGCAGTTGCTTCTGAAAGTTTTGCAAATGTATCAATACCTGCAGCTACTAATACTTCCGCAGCTTTAGGACCAATACCTTCAATGATTGCTAAATCATCTCCCGTTTTAGCAGCCTTTTCAGCTTTAGCTTTTGGAGCTGCAGCAGGTGTATCTTCCGTTACTACTTCTGCATCTGATATTTCATTTACATCAGCTGAAACAGTTTTTGCTTTAGCACCACCAGATCTACGAGTTTTTTTAGCAGGCTCAGCTGTAACCGAGTTTGTATTATTGTAAACATCGTTAAAATCTACTAACTCAATCATTGCCATTTCTGCATTATCACCTTGACGTGCACCTAACTTGATGATACGAGTGTAACCACCCGGACGACCAACAACTTTTGGAGCAACAACAGTAAATAATTCTTTAACTGCTGCTTTATCGTTTAAGTAACTAAATACAATACGGTGATTGTGACTTATAGATTCCTTACTTTCTGTAGCTTTTGTTTTAGTAATAAGTGGTTCGATGTATGTACGAAGCGCTTTTGCTTTTGCTACAGTTGTAGTAATTCTTTTGTAAGTAATTAACTGGCAACCAAGGTTCATTAACAATGCTCTTCTATGAGAAGCTGTTCTACTTAGGTTGTTATTTTTGTTTCCGTGACGCATGACATTTTGTTTTTAAAAGCTATACCGTGTCAGGAATTATAGCTTGTGTTAAGTAAATATGCTGATAAGCTAATTTGCAAATCTGCTAATTTTATAAATTTTGATTAATGTTATCACCAGGAGCTTTCATTAGCACATCAGCATTAGCTGATTAGCAAATTAATTCTCGTCGTCTAATTTAAGCTTGCTCAAATCCATACCGAAGCTTAAACCTCTATCCTGTAGAACTGCATCAATTTCACTCAAAGATTTTTGACCAAAGTTTCTAAACTTCATCAAATCTTCTTGCTCGTATTGTACTAGTTCGCTCAGAGAGTTAATTTTTGCTGCTTTCAAACAGTTAAATGCTCTTACAGAAAGATCCAAATCTTCTAATGGAGTTTTAAGCATTTTACGTAATTGTAAAGTTTGCTCATCTACCATATCCTCTTTCTTATCTTCTTTGGTATCGAAAGTGATATTCTCATCAGTGATAATCATCAAATGCTGGATTAGAATACGGCTTGCTTGTTTTACAGCTTCTTCTGGTTGAATTGTACCATCAGTTACAACATCCATCACCAATTTTTCAAAATCGGTACGTTGTTCAACCCTTGTATTTTCAATAAGATACTTTACATTCTTTATAGGAGTATAAATAGCATCTACAGGTATGTAACCAAATTGGTTGCTTTTTTCTTTATGCTCTTCTGCAGGCACATATCCACGACCTCTACCAATGGTAATATCCATATCTAATTTAGCACTGCTATCAAGTGTGCAAATCAGTAATTCAGGGTTCATTACTTCAAACATTGGAGTAACATCGCCTATCATCCCTGCAGTGAATTCTGTTTTGTTTTTTATAGAGATGCTTACTTTTTCAGAAAGCACTTCATGATCACCATTTAATTTAAAACGTACTTGTTTCAAATTAAGAATCATTTCAGTTACATCTTCTGTAACACCTTTAATGGTTGCAAATTCATGATCTGCACCTGATATATTGATACCAATAATTGCATATCCTTCTAGAGAATTTAATAACACACGACGAAGCGCATTACCAATAGTAACACCATATCCTGGTTCTAGTGGACGGAACTCAAATTGTGCTTCGAAGTCTGTTGCTTTTTGAAGTACAATTTTATCTGGTTTAACAAAATTAAAAACGGCCATTTTTATTTGTTTAATTTAATTTAAAATTTTAATACTGAAATACATGATGTCTTGTGTGTAACATCTAGAATCTATTTTCTTACTTAGAATATAATTCCACAATAAGTTGCTCCTTAATATTTTCAGGTACGGTTTCTCTTTCTGGATAAGTAATGAAAGTACCTTTCATTTCTGCTTCATTCCATTCCACCCAATTGAATTTAGGGTTCTTACCACGAAGATTATCAGTGATAGATTTATTTACAGCTGATTTGTTTTTCAATCCAATTACATCGCCCGGTTTGCAACTGTAAGAAGGTATATTAAGAACCTCTCCGTTTACCGTAATATGTTTATGACTTACTAGTTGGCGTGCGCCTTGACGGCTAATAGAAATACCCATTCTGTAAACGGTATTATCCAAACGTGCTTCTAATAATTTGATAAGGTTTTCACCTGTAACACCTTTTCTACGAGCAGCTTCTTCAAATGTTTTGCGGAATTGTTTTTCCAACAAGCCATAAGTATACTTTGCTTTTTGCTTTTCAGATAACTGAAGCGCATACTCACTTGGAGTTTTACGCTTTTTCGTTCCTCCGTGCATACCAGGAGGGTTGCTGTTTTTTGATAACCATTTTCCGTTTCCGGTGATTAATTCTCCAAACCTGCGAGAGATTTTGGTTTTTGGACCTAAGTAACGTGCCATATTGTTTAGTTGATTTTTTAGTGACGGTACAGCATCATAAAAATCTTAAAAATTAATGATGTACCCTTTTTAATATATTGAATAATCGAGGTTGAAAGTTGAAGGTTAAGAAACAAACATTTTGAAAGCCCAACTTTGAACTATCAACTTTTAACTTTTTTATACCCTTCTCTTCTTTGGAGGACGGCAGCCATTGTGTGGCATCGGCGTAATATCTTTGATAGATGCTACTTCAATTCCGTTTTGAGACAATGAACGAATAGCACCTTCACGGCCACTACCAGGTCCTTTTACGAAAACGTCTACTTTTTTAAGACCAGCGTCAAGTGCTATTTTAGCACAATCTGCACCTGCCATTTGAGCTGCATATGGAGTGTTCTTTTTAGAACCTCTAAAACCCATTTTACCTGCAGATGACCAAGAAATAACTTGACCTTGCTTGTTTGTAAGACTGATAATAATGTTGTTGAAGCTAGCAACAATGTGTGCATCGCCATGAGATTCAACTTTTACTACTCTTTTTTTTGCAGCTGCTTTTCCACCTTGCTTGCCGCCTTGTGCTTTTGCCATTTGTTTAATTGTAGGTATTCGTTTAAAAAAAATCTACTTTGTTTAAGTAGAACTGATGCAACCCTCCTGCTGGCTCAAGAGCTATCTGGCGTTTCATCAAGAAAATCAGAGCCTATATTAAACCAGATAAAGCCTGAGAATCATCTCAAGCTTTTTCTAATATTAATTATTATTTAGTAACTTTTTTCTTACCCGCAACTGTCTTACGCTTACCTTTTCTTGTTCGGCTGTTTGTACGAGTACGCTGACCACGAAGCGGTAATCCTTTACGATGACGAAGACCACGGTAACAAGCGATATCCAATAAACGCTTAATGTTCATTTGGGTTTCGCTACGCAAAGCACCTTCTGTTTTTATTTCAGCAGCAATGACATTACGGATAGCAGTTTGCTCTTCATCATTCCATTGGTTTACTTTTTTATTTACATCAATACCTGCTTTTCCAAGGATATACTTTGCAGTATTTGGACCAATACCATAGATATAAGTAAGTCCAATTTCTCCTCTTTTGTTTTTTGGCAAATCAATACCGGCAATACGAGCCATAATACTATTTTAGATTTATTATTTAATATTTAAGATTGATGAGAAATTTTTAAATTGTTGACAATACTGATTCAACAGTCTAAAACCCTTCATACTTACCCTTGCTTTTGCTTAAAACGAGGATTCTTTTTGTTTATAACGTACAAACGCCCTTTTCTTCTCACAATTTTGCAATCAACGCTGCGTTTTTTAATTGAAGCTCTTACCTTCATCTTAGTTTATTTTACTATTGATTAAATACTTATTTATACCTAAAAATTATTCTACCTCTTGAAAGATCGTATGGACTCATTTCCACACCTACCTTATCTCCTGGCAATATTCTAATATAGTGCATCCTCATTTTACCTGAGATGGTAGCTAGTATTTCATGTCCATTTTCCAATTTCACTTTGAACATAGCATTGCTTAATGCTTCTAGTATTGATCCGTCCTGTTTAATGAGTGCTTGCTTAGCCATAATTTTCGGAGCGCAAAGATAGGATTATATTTTTAAAAAATTACAAAAATTATCATTCTACTTAAAATACGTGTATTTTTAGGCTTTTCTAGATAAAAATAAGGAAATAAAATAACCATTTCATTTTCAAAAATCGCCAAAAGCTTCCTAAATATATAATATTAAACAAAGGTATTTGGCCTACAGGAGTAAATCGAGTTAATCATCTAAGTTAGAATAGCTATTTTTACACTCTAAAAAAATATACATGGACGAATTGTTTAAAAACGGAAACACGATCTTAATTGTTGTTTGTCTTGGACTTATTGGATATTTATTGAAAGAAGTAATAGGACTTAAATCGTACTTAAAATCTGCCAACCCTGAAAATAAAAAGCTACAACTACTTGCTTATGAGAGGTTAGCGGTGTTTGCTGAGAGAGCAGGTTTTAGGAATTTAATTTCCAGCTCGGAAATACAAGGTGAAAGTGCTGCGGTAATGCATGGGGTTTTAATACAAAACGTAAAAGCAGAATATGAATATAACCTTAGCCAACAAGTTTATGTAAGCAAAGAAATATGGGCAGCTATTACAAAATTAAAAGACCAAAATATTTATGTTATAAACCAGTTAGCTGCTATGTTGCCACCACATGCCACTTCGTTAGATTTGAGTAAAAGGATTTTGGAATATAGCATTGCACAAAATACAGAATTAAACACAGTGGTATTAGATGCTATACAACATGAAGCGAAGCAAGCGATGAAAGAAGGGGCTGATTAAATATTAGATTTTAGAAACAAAATTTAGATACAAGACTTTAGAATACATATGGCTATAGACAAAATTCACACAGACTCTGGCATTGAAATAAAAGAATTATACACCTCTTCTGATCTGACTAATTTAGAGGACTCTTTGCCAGGAGAATTCCCTTACACAAGAGGCGTACAGCACAGTATGTATAGAGGTAAGCTTTGGACAATGAGACAATATGCTGGTTTTTCTACAGCAGAAGAGAGCAATAAACGTTATCATTATTTGCTAAGCCAAGGAGTAAGTGGTTTGAGTGTAGCTTTCGATTTACCTACACAAATTGGTTACGACAGCGACCACCCATTGGCAGATGGAGAAGTAGGTAAAGTAGGCGTAGCTATAGATAGTATTGAAGATATAGAATTGCTTTTTGCAGGAATAAATTTGGAGACAGTTTCTACCTCAATGACCATTAATGCTTCGGGTTTTATTTTGCTTGCTTTATATGTTGCATTAGCAAAAAAACAAGGTGCCGATTTAAATAAAATTAGCGGCACAATTCAAAATGATATTTTAAAAGAGTACGCAGCTAGAGGTACCTATATTTATCCGCCAAAAGCGTCTATGCGCATCATTACAGATATATTTGAATGGTGCAGTACAGATGTACCAAAGTGGAATACTATTTCTATATCGGGTTATCATATTCGGGAAGCAGGAAGCACGGCAGTTCAAGAAATTGCTTTTACCCTTAGCAATGGAAAAGCCTATGTGCAGGCTGCATTACAAAAAGGATTGGATATAAATGTTTTTGGCAAACGACTCTCCTTCTTTTTTAATGCGCACAACAATTTATTTGAAGAGGTTGCAAAATTTAGAGCCGCTCGTAGAATGTGGGCAAAAATTATGAAAGACCTTGGTGCAACAGATGAAAAAGCAATGATGCTCCGTTTTCATACACAAACAGGTGGCAGTACACTTACTGCTCAACAACCTTTAAACAATATTTGCAGGGTGACCATACAAACACTTGCAGCAGTTATGGGAGGTACACAAAGTCTGCACACAAATGGCTACGATGAAGCTTTAAGCTTACCTACAGAAGAAGCAGCAAAAATAGCTTTACGTACACAGCAAGTAGTGGCATACGAAAGTGGTGTAGCCGAAACAGTGGATCCGCTTGCAGGAAGTTATTTTGTAGAATCGCTAACAAATGAAGTAGAAAAAGCCGCTTGGCAATTGATAGAAAAAATTGACGCAATGGGTGGTGCTGTAGAAGCCATTGAGCAAGGATTTATGCAAGATGAGATAGCAGCGAGTGCTTACCAATATCAAAAAGATATAGAAAATGGAAAAAAAGTATCCGTAGGTGTCAATAAATTCGTAAGTGAGGAAACCACCAAAACACCAGTGTTCAAAATTGATGGAAGTATTCAAAAAATACAAACCGATAAATTAGCATCGCTCAAACAAAAAAGAGATAATGTTAAGGTAGAAGCTTGTTTAGAAGCTATTAAAATTGCTGCCAGTGGAACCGATAATTTGATGCCATTGGTAGTAACAGCAGTTGAGCATTTTTGTACCCTTGGGGAAATTGCCGATGTGCTTAGAGGTGTTTATGGTGAATATTAAATTAGAAATTTTTTATTGAAATAAATTTATATTAATGAACGACCGAATAGAAGCCATTAGAAAAAAAATTGAACCATTAAGACAAGAAATTTTACACCACAAAGTTTATGCACAAATAAAAGAAAAGGATGACATAAAAGTGTTTATGCAGTATCATGTATTTGCAGTTTGGGATTTTATGTCGTTACTTAAAACACTACAAAATAACCTAACCTGCACAAGTGTTCCCTGGTTTCCTATAGGATCAGCAGATAGCAGATTTTTAATAAATGAAATAGTGGTTGGCGAAGAATCAGATGTTGATTTGAACGGCGATAGAAAGAGTCATTTTGAACTTTATCTTAGTGCAATGAAACAGTGTGGTGCCAATACCGCTCAAATTGATCTTTTCATTGATGAATTAAAAAAATCTTCAAACTTTAAAGAGGCCTTTAAAATTTCTAATACGGCTATTGAGGCTAGAGATTTTATTGATTTTACGTTTAAAATAATCAATAGTAAAAAAGCCTATCTACAATCTGCCATTTTCACTTTCGGTAGAGAGGATTTAATCCCGGGAATGTTTTATTCCATCATAAACGAGATACATAAAAATTTCCCTGATGATATTTCAATTTTTAAATATTATATAGAAAGGCATATTGAAGTTGATGGCGATCACCACAGCCACCTTGCTTTACAAATGACATCAAACCTTTGTGGAGATAATGAGCAGTATTGGCTTGAAGCCGAAGAGACCATCATAGAATCTCTTAAAAAAAGGATTGGCTTGTGGGATGGCATTTACAACCAATTATCAAAGGTTAAAAACAAAACTACCACGCTCGAGCTTAGCGAAAATTAAAGAAATCGAACTGCATTATTGCTCCGTACAGCCAGCATTCATTGAATAAATTGATTTTACCTTCAGGATTAAATTAAATTATTCCTAATTTGTGGTTTACCTAAACATTTATTTCACTTTATTTCTGTCAAATGAAATCATTCCTAACTACAATTTTCTTTTTTACTTTACTAGTTGCTAAAGCACAAACAGTAGATTTATCAAAACAGTTTAAAAACATGGTTCCGCGGGCTATTGGGCCAAGCGGTATGAGTGGGCGCATAACATCTATAGATGCATTACATGATAATACAAATACAATTTATCTTGGTGCAGCAAGTGGTGGCGTATGGAAATCAGAAAATGCAGGCAATGATTGGAAACCAATTTTCGA
>JANMFB010000116.1:0-2822 GCA_031377605.1 Ferruginibacter sp. | reverse complement strand
AAATGGTAATTCCTTGCCCTGGCTGCAAATGTATTTATCGTTTTCCTCATCATAGATAAAGCCTGCTGCTTCTCTATCGCTTTTATACTGACCAAAGTTGGGTATGTAACCTTCTATATTATTGTCTTCTAAAACCTGTAAGGCTTCACCACTGCTATAACCGCCATCGGCTAATAATTCTTCTACTGTTAAATTATTTTCTGCAAGATTCTCTATGGTGTTTTTTAACAGTGAGGACAAACTAATTACAGAAAACAGCAAAATGATGTAAATTTGTAATAAGGAAAAAACAAAAACGCTTGAGAAAAGGGCTTAATAATTCAAAACATTAAGTCTCTTATCAAAAGAAATATTGGTAAAAGAAGTATATATTATCCCTACTCTCTTTACCAAAAAAGAGTCAACTAAAATCAGGACATGACACATCCTGCACTTATACAAGCATCCCTGACTTTGCCGACACGACCCCACGCTATTTTTAGGACATTGCAAGGCACACAAAACCGCAACACAAAGCCAACCCTGCAAAGAGCTAAAAATGCCAACGCACAACCCTCCTACCCCGGCGGACGAATTTCTATCATCATTTGTTCTACACTTCAGCAATTTATCTATGCTCAATACCCAAGCCCACCCATTACCCAACTCACAGAAAATGTGTTTACACAATTAAGTTATCATAGTTGCAACATTCACACATTTGAATAGCTATCCATATTATGAAGTGTAGCTTATGTAATTCACCTTCAATCCCGAATCCCCATTATGGGGAAATTATTACCTATTTCAATAAAATATTATGCAATGCGTATTCTGCGATTTGGATTCGGTGGGTTGTTTTACCGATACCAGATGGAGCAGAAAAGGCAAATTGAAGGTAATAAAGTTGAAGGCGAAAATTATTAAGGTTACATACTACTAATGGTGTAAGTATTGCAACAATAAATAAAAATGAAAAAAATTCTTGTAACTACCGATTTTTCTGATAAATCTAAAGCCGCTTTATTGTTTGCTATTCAGTTAGCTATTCAAAATAACTGTAAGCTTACTTTTTTAAATGTTTATCATATCCCTACTCCTACAGCTTGGAATGCAGTAAAAATAGAAGAATATGAAAAAGAGCAAATAAGCATAACCCAAGCCAAACTGCAGATTTTTGTGGAAAAAATTTATGCAGGCTTACATATCCCTGCAGTTGATATTAACTGCGTTGTAAAAATTTCTGTTTTTCCGGAAGCAATCATCAGGGATTATGCCGAAGAAAATAGGTTTGATTTTATTTGCATTAGTACAAGAGGAGCCGGCCAACTGGCAAGGATTTTAGGTACTAACACCGGAAATCTTATCAATCATTCCGCCATTCCTGTAATTGCTGTACCGCATACCTATAAAACAACTGCTATTACCAGCATCTTGTATGCTTCAGACCTTGAACACTATGAAAAAGAAATAATAAAAGTAATTGCATTTGCCAAACCCTTAAACGCAACTATAGAATTGATGCACCTTAAAACGGTCATGGAAAAACCTGCCGATTTAAAAGATATCGAAAAGGCTGTTGCAAAAATTGCTGCCTACCATATAAATTTTAATCTTATTGATAGAAACCCTAATGAGTCTTTAATTACTGATATTGAAACAGCCATAAAAGAGAAGAAGCCTTCTATGATGATAATGTTGACAGAGCAAAACAGGAGTTGGTTTGACAAAATATTTTTATCAAGTAAATCGGCAGAATATTCTTTTGATGCCAAAGTGCCTTTATTGGTTTTTAATAAATCACATGATTAATAAAGTATGAAAATATATTACCCCTTGCACGATGTACATACTTTATCTGTAGAAGAAATTGTACAATCGTTTGATACCAATGCTGAAAAGGGGATCGCGGCATACGAAGCAGAAAACCGTACAAAACAGTTTGGTGCAAATATTTACGAAGCACAAAAACAAAAAAGTACTTGGATGATGTTGCTGTTGCAATTTAGAAGCCCGATAGTATATCTGTTGTTTGCGGCTGTAATAGTAACGTTATATTTTAAAAACTATATTGAGGCGGGTGCTATTGGGGTAGTTATTTTAATAAATGCCCTGATAGGCTTTTTGATGGAGTTGCAGGCACGAAGTTCTATGAATGCCTTAAGAGAAATGGATGTGATATTGTGCAAAGTAATAAGGGATGGTAAAACACAGGAAATACCATCTGAAAAATTAGCGCCGGGAGATGTGGTAGTGTTGGAAGCAGGTGTTATTATTCCCGGAGATGGACGATTGGTAGAAATAAATCTACTTCAATGCGATGAGTCATCCCTAACCGGCGAATCACTTCCTACCGAAAAAAACTTAGAGAAACTTGATAAGGAAACCGTGTTGGGCGATCAGCACAATATGGTGTTTAAAGGTGCTTCTGTTGTGAACGGAAAAGGCAGAGCCGTTATAACAGGAATTGCACAACATACACAGCTAGGCACCATTACTTCCCTGGTGGAAAGTGCGAAAGAGACAGTAACACCATTGGATAGAAAATTAGGGGCTTTGAGCAAAAAACTCATTTGGATAACCTTGTTTATGACAAGCGTATTTGCCATTACCGGAATTATACAAGGCAAACCCTGGTTATTGATATTTGAAACTTCGATAGCACTTGCTGTCGCTGCTTTTCCCGAAGGATTACCCATCGTTTCTACTGTTGCCCTTGCTTATGGTATGTTGCTGATGGCTCGTAGAAATGCCATTGTAAAAAAACTTTCGGCGGTAGAAACACTTGGGAGCACCAATGTAATTTTAACTGATAAAACAGGCACCTTAACTGAAAATACCAT
>JANMFB010000115.1:0-11333 GCA_031377605.1 Ferruginibacter sp. | reverse complement strand
CAACTACTAATTTTTTTTGTTTTTTTATCTACTAAAATTTTTGCTCAAGATAGTTTACAAATAGTTCTTGACAAACTTAAATCGCAATGTAGTAAGTCAACAACTTTGGTGTTAATTACTAATAGTGGCGAAGAAAAATTTTCTGCAATAAATAATTTTTCTCCAAGTATTAAATACGATAAGAATACCCCTTTTTTTATTGGAAGTGTTTCCAAAATGTTTACTTCTGTAGTAATTTTAAAATTACTAGAACAAAATAAATTACAATTAAATACTCCGTTATCTAGTTTTGGATTTTCGAAAAGGTTAAACAAGAATATTTCTCAGAAAATTACCGTTAATAACTTATTGCAACATACTTCTGGTATAGCTGATTTTGCAGATACCGTATTGGATAAGCGTAATCCTGATGCTTCTTTTGGGGAAATGTCTTTTATTGATCCTAGTTTGAGTTTTTCTACTGAATTCATTTTAACAAAGCTTATAAGCAAAAGTGAATTTAAACCTGGTGAAAAATGTAGCTATAGTAATACCAACTATTTTTTATTGGCGCAAATTATTCAAGAGATAATGGATATGCCCTATAACGAAGCTATTAGGCTTACAATACTTGAGCCTTTGCAATTAAAAAGCACTATGCCATACTTGTCTAATAGTATAAATGGTTTAATGAATGGTTTTGATGACTATGGCAATGAGATTAACAAGTTTAACTTTCTTCAATATAATAATATTTGTCAGGGTTCAGGTAATATTACATCTACTTTAACCGACCTTACCAGCTTTTTTAAAGGACTATTAATTGATAAGAAATTATTAAAAGATTCTACTTTAAAATTGATGTTACAATTTATACCAATGAATGAGTACGGTGACGAAATGGGGTTAGGTATTATAAGAACTAGGCAACTTGAAATTCCATACATTGGTCATCAAGGAGATATTTTACTAAATCAAATTGATGTAATTTATAATGAAAAATCAAAAGGTATTTATGCTTTAGTTACAAATGAGTCAAATACAAAAGTGAAAAATAAAATATTACTTGCTATTTTAAAAGAGTTTAAAAGGCAAGTATTAAAAGTAGATTGAGATTATCTTTTTAGGTTATTATATCAATCACTTGGAATGAAAATTTACTTTTAAGACATTTTCATATTCTATATGAATTGTGGTCTCTCTAGCGCAGAAATGATGCGATGGTTTTTAGCTTTATTTATCGGTTGGTGTTGTCACCATAACTGTTCGGAAGATTTATTAGTTATTAAGGTCTGTAGAGAAATAGTCATTAAATAAGATATAGAAGAGTTTTTTCTTTGTAAAAACAAATGAATAAAATCACTTTTTTTAGTAAAGTAGTGCCGGATAGATTATTAGAGAAACTAGCAATAGATACTGAAGTAAATAAATTTTCTAAGAAGCTTCAGGGTGAGCTTGTTTTTAAGTTGCTTATTTATTGTTTGCTCACAGAAAAGGAAACTAGCCTAAGGGGGATGAAAAGTGCAATAGAAACCAGTGTTTTTAAATCTTTTGCAAATTTTTCAAATGGAGGCACAACTATTAGTCATAGTTCCATAAGCGAACGTCTGTCAGTAATCAATTATATATTTTTTGAAAAAATATATGATTGCTTTGTAAAAGCCTACAAAAAATCATCTGCCTATGATACCGATAAAATTATTCGCTTTGATTCAACTATCGTTACATTATGCACAAAATTGTTATCTGTTGGTTTTAATTTAAAGGGTACCGATTGCGAAAATCTTCGACAACTAAAGTTTACAATAGGCTACAGTTCTATTCCCGAAGCCGTATTTTTTTATAAAGAACAAGCAGAGAATAGTGAAAATATAGCCTTAAGGAAAAGTATTATTGCTCATTATGAAAAAGAAAATACAAAAATTGCTGTTTTTGATAGGGGAATAACATCAAGGGCTAATTACGATTTGTTCACAGATAATAAAATAAATTTTGTATCGAGGATTGCACCTAATGCAAAACATACCATAAGTAAGGTGAACAAACCTGAAGAAGAAGTTACTACAAATACATTAAAAATAATAACCGATAATTGGGTTTACTTGTATGCCGAAGGAGGTAAAAAAAAGTAAGCATCTAACAAGGCTTATCAAAGCGATAAAACTCTCTGATGGTGAGCCCATCAGTTTTGTAACGAATATAGAAGAAACAACTGCTATGCAAATAACAGATATTTATAAATCCAGATGGGATATAGAATTTTTTTTTAAATTTATAAAACAACAACTAAATTTTAGTCATTTAATAAGCAGAAATGAAAATGGAATAAAAGTAATACTGTATGCCACAATGATTACTGCTTTAGTTCTGCTACAATACAAAAAACAAGAAAAGCTTACAGGATTTAAAATGGTTAAGAGAAAATTTGCATCAGAAATTGAAACCAATTTGATCTATGATATTGTAATAATGTGTGGTGGCAACCCAAAAAAAGCAAGACAAATGCTCTATGGAAAATCACCATAAATCTTCCGAACAGTTATGGTGGGGACACCAACCGGTAAAAAAAGATGTCAGCATTAATCTTTTTTAAAGCTTCAATAATAGCAGGTGTTTTCTTTCCATTTATTTTTGGTCTTTCTAAATTCCAAGTTTCAATTTTCATAGTATTACATTGTGTTATTTTTTGTTTTTTCACTATATTTAGACACCCCGTTTTCTGTTCATTTCATAGTTCAAAAAATTGTTCCAATTATCTTTATAAAAGTCATTGCCTAATTCGGTACAATCATATTCATTTACTTTTTGTTGTACAAATTCTTTTACAGTTACATCAATAAATAGTGGGCTAAACCAAATCCAATGGTTGCCATGCGTTTTGGTAAAGTTTTGCCACCAAAGCTCCCAAGTATCAAATTGGTGTTCCCAACTTTTTATAGGGTCTTCATTTTTATCTAAAATACCTCCGCTACTACCGGTTTCTACTACTGTGTTATTGGGGAGAAGATATATGTCAAAACCTCCACCATCCAAGCCTAACGAAAGTAATTTTTTCATTTTACTTAATTTCAATTTTATCAATCTCCTTCATCAATCTATCTGTTTCCGTTAACGCAACTATTATTTTTTGATAGTGTAAAATATCGTCAAACTCTAGCTTACGGCCTTTGCGATCTTTTAGCCATTTTTGTGCTGGTTGGTAACCACCAATATAAAATTCCCAAGCGGATATTGGTACATCATTAAAACATTGAGTTTCGTTTATAAAGACTGAACCTAAATAATCAGGGTATTTTAAATTCCCATTCTCATCAGGTAATTCTGCTGTATAAATGTACATTTCAAACCTTATTTTAGAAACCACATTATCTCCATCAACAGGGTATTGTGTAATAAATTTTTCTACTACGGGGCTTTCCAATAAATGAATTTGGCGTATTTCTCCACCTAATTTTACCAATTGCCAAAACGTGTCTTTATCCTTTGGATATGGCACTCTTGGAAAATCAATTTTTAAAAATTCTTTGTATTTCTCACGGAACGCTGGTGAATGTAGTACTGCATAGATGTAATCTAAAATGTCGATTGGTGCAAAGGTGTCTTTGGTTTTTTCCTTTTCATTGGTAAAAGTTAAGCCTACTTTTTTTGCTATTTGCTTTACAATTTCTGTGTTTAGGTTTGGGCTTCTTTCAGTTGTTTTTCCGATGGTTTGTTGTCCGTTGGTTGCAGGATAAAGATATAAAGGAAATGTAGAAGGGCCACCACGTCTAAACATATTTGTATCTGTGAAGCAATTTGTAATATAAACGCAGTCGAAATAGTTTAAGTTAGCTGCTTGTGGATGAGCAACTAAAATTAGTCCAATGTTTTCATTTTTTAAATGATACATCGTTTTCTCTCTTGCTCGTCCTAATAATTTTGTGTCATAGTAGATAAAACCATTATCAAAAGGGCGATAAGAATATTGACAAACTTTAGAGCTGTCAAACCGCTGATGAAGTTCAATTAGATTTTTTTCTAATTGAAGTTTATTATCAGATACAAGGTTTATATCATCGTGAGTTTTAATTCCACTTGTCTTAAATGGCATTAGGTTAATCAATTCAAAGCCTTTAGAATAGTCTTTTTCTTCATCAAAGTTTTTAGGTACAAAATAGTAGTTTGGTGCGGTTACTTGAATTTCTTTATAACCAACACTTTTAATATTGTTGTCAACAAGAAAATCATATTTCAATTCTCTTTTTCCAAATAAATCGAAATGAAAAACTTTCCCTAATTCGTTGTTTTTTTTCTTCCCTGTTTTTACGAATATATTTATTGAAACGCCTTGCATAATGTCAAACACATTTGTATCAACACTTCCATCAGGTGATATTTCTTTTTTAGTGCTATTTCCGTGTAGGTCTATTGTGTAAATTTTATCAAAAGTGTTGAGTAAATTCCAACGCATACCTCTACAAATAGGAGTTTCTAAAAAAGTATGTGGATTAATAAAAGCTAATACTCCACTTCCATTTTTCTCAATAAAATGTTGTCCGTATCTGATAAATTTATATTCATCTGCATTTATTGCCTTTGAATTTTTTTCCTTTAATTTTTCTTTTCCTCCTGGTTCTTTTTTGTAGTCCTCCATTAAGCTTGAAATCCATTCGCCTTTATTAGAACTTTCTCCGCTGTAAGGCGGATTTCCAATAACACACATTACGGGAGTATCACGTTTTATATGATTGGCTTCGTTGGCTTCTGTGCTTAACCAATTGGCAAATAAAGTTCCTGTGTCGGGGTGGCTTTCTTCCAAACTGTTAGTTAGGTAAACTCTAAATCGTTGGTCGGTTGTTGGTTTGTAGCCTGTTTCGGTAAGTAGTAAATCTAATTGCAAATGTGCCATTGCGTAACTTGCCATTAGCAACTCAAAACCGTTCAAACGTGGCAACAAATGAGTTTCTACATACTTGCTCCAAATGCCTTGCTGTCCTTCAAACTTTTTATGAATATGTTTTACTACTTCAGCCAAAAAAGTTCCTGTTCCTGTGGCTGGGTCAAGTATTTGTACTTTGTGAACTTCTTGTTCCACTTGCTTGCCTTGTAGGTTTATTTTTATTTTTGTTTTGCTATTGTCAGCAAGTCCGTTGGGTAAATCAAATTCGGTTTTTAAAATATCATCAACTGCTCTAACTATAAAATTTACAACTGGTGCAGGTGTGTACCAAACGCCACGAGCCTTTCGCAATTTCGGGTCGTACTCACTCAAAAATGTTTCGTAAAAATGGATGATTGGGTCTTCCATTTTTGTTGACTTACCATAGTTTTTTAAAATTTCTTCAACATTGCAAGCCAAAAATATTTCTACTAAACTATCTACAATCCATTTAATACGGTCGTCAATATCTGGTCCTGCAATGTAGCCAAACAGTTTGCGTAAAAATGGATTGCTTTTTGGTATGAGTTCAGCGGCTTCTTGTCGGCTAAAGGTTGGTAAAGTTGGGTCGTGCAAACGAGCCGCAAACATTCCGTAAGCAATTGTTTGAGCATACACATCAGCAAATCCTTTGGGCGTAATATCGTGTATGAGTATTTGCCTAAAGGCATTCATTTGATCTTTAAGCGTACTATCTTCTTTGTTTGTTTCGTCGCTTGTAAGTGCTTTCTCTATAACATCTGAAAGTAGGCGTGCTTTGCCTGCCATCATCTCTGCTAATTTTTTTGAGCTTTTTATGGTTTGGCTTATGTGGCTACAAAAATCTTTTAGAAGGTTTTCAAATGCTGCAAAGTTTTGGGGCAGCGCCGTTATTCCTTTGTCAGTAATTTCTGCAATGGCAATTTTTGTAATAAATTGTCCATCTCTGTACAAATGAAAATCTAAGTAGTCTGTAAAAAATAAATTATTGAGCGATGCTTTGTATCTGTCAAATTGTTCTTTGTTGCCTGTTTTCTTTAAGCCTGCAAGGTCTGTATCTCCAATATCTTTTGCTTCTATAAATCCTATGGGTACTTCCTTTCGTGTAAGAATATAATCGGGTGCGCCACAAGATTGTCTTTTTGGTTCGTTGGTAGCTTGTATATCTGGCAGCAAACTTTCTATCAATGTTTGCAAGTCGCCACGAAATGTATGCTCCGTTGCATTTCCAAGTTTGTATCGTTGGTTTAAGTTGTCAACGTATTGTTGTATTGTCATTTATAATTGTACAATGTTTGTATGGCGAATGTACAAATTATACAGTTGAGTTTTTTTGAGTTTAGGTATGCAAAGTAAACAAATACAAAAAACCGCCTTACAATCAAGTAAAGCGGCTATTAAAATTACCCCTAAGTAAAATCATTATTTCTTTAGAATCTTCCCCGTTTGCCCATCTCCTAATTTAAGTAAATAAACTCCACTTGAATAGCCTGACATATCTACTGTAAATGATGATGCCTTTATAATAAAAGATTGTAAAACCTGACCGCTAATATCAGTCAACTGTGCTTTGCTGTTTAACGAACTAGCACCAACAGAAATGGTAACGAAATCTTTTACAGGATTAGGAAAAATAGTTAATTGATTATTTGATAGGTTTGATAATTTGATAATGGAAGAATATGAATATCTACCATCTCTATCTATTTGTTTTATTCTATAATATGAAGTGTTTTGCAAAGCTGTTTCCTCTGTAAATTGGTAATTATTTTCCCCATCACTTAGGCTAGTTGTATTGCCAATTGCAACAAATATTCTTCCATCTATACTTTTTTCAATCCTGTAACTGGCGGCGTTAGTTTCTTGAACTTTCCAGCTTATTACGGCTTGTTTTTGCGTATTTAAATTTCCAACAACACTTAACCAACGAACAGGTAATATGGTAAGATTTGTTTGTACAAAGAAACCACTAAAACCAGTTACATCAAAACTCACCTCCCAGCGGCTAGCTGTTGTATTCCAAATTATATCAGCATCAGCTGGGTCTATACCCGATGGTGCTCCTGTATAAGAAGCAGGTAATCCAGAGCCATCACCACTTGTACCAGGATATTTTAATACCCTAAGGTTGCTTATACCCGTGACATCTGATGGACCAGTAGGTAAATCTTGTGTACTTGCAGGATCATTGTTAAAATTATTAAACTCTGCTTGTGTAAAATAAAGTGTTACCCTGCCTGTGGCTGTAGACGCTCCCGATGTTGGTGTAATTTCATAATGGCGTTGTACAAATGGTTGTCCCGCACTTGAAGGAACAGAAGTCTCTATCCACACGCTAGAAGTTACAGAACCTGTGATTGGGTTTGCTCCACTTTGATTTACTTTAGCAATTAAACCTGCGCAATCTCCATAAGTTGTTGTAGCAGTTTGTATAGTTGTTTGAGTTGTGTTTGTAGCAACCAAACTCTGTGCAATATTGCTAAACTCATATACGGTTACTGTTCTGCTTAACTCTGCACTAACAATAATAAGTGCGTTTCCTGTAGGGCTTTGAATTGCAGGTACAAAAAGTACACCTTCCACTTGCCTATCTTCTGGATTGTCTATGTATTGTTTAAAAACGGGAGCAGTAGGATTAGTAATATCGTAAACAAAAATATCTCCTGTACGTTCGCTATTTACGAAGGCATATAATACTCCATTTACAACACCTGTGGTTACTGATTCTGGTTCGGGACCTTTGTTATCGCTTCGTGTATCAAACAAAGGTGTATTTGGTGCACTTGGGTCGCCATTAAAACCTCTTGGGTTTTGTGCAGCTGTAATCTGCTCAAGTTGATCACCACTGTCATACACCTGGCCGAATGAACTATTCCAAATACTGAAAGATCTTGCACCTAAAGCATATAGTTGGTCTATATCACCATCGTTACCTATATCTCCGGTTGCATTTGTAAGTTGTAAACGACCCAGATTTTGATTCAGTTTTAAGGTGGCTCCTGTAGGATATGCTATTGGGTCAAGCGTTAGTGTACTTACTCTTGCTTCTTCATTAAATCCTGTGTAAGCTCTTGAATCGCCTTCGTTTGCTGTAATGTAATATTGTACACCGCCTACATTAAAGCTAGCTATACCATCTGGTTGGTACATACCAAGCACAGGCCATTGTTGAATATTAATTGAAGGGCCGTCTTGATCGCTAGCATCAAAACCATTTCCTGTAATGTTGTGGTTTTTATAACCTAACGGATAAATATTGGTAACAGTTGCAGTCGCTATATCTACTTGCGCAATTGCATTATTTTCTTGAAGGGTTACAATTGCTTGTGTACCATCTGCGGAAAATGTAATGTACTCAGGTTCAAGATCCATTGCCACAGTAGCACCGGGGCCATAAATGCGAACACCTGCTGCACGTAAGCTGTTAATTTGGCTGTTAAAAGAGGTAAATCCTGCTGTTTGAACTGTTGCAGCAGCTACACCGCCAGATATATCAATGATAGAAATTGAACCTTCAGGATCAAAAGAAGTTCCTTGTCCGTAACTATTTGGTTCGCCTTCGTTAGCTGTTAATACCTTTGTACCATCGGGTGTAAATGTTACCATATCGGGTAAATACCCCACATTTACATCGTTTATATAAGCACCGGTAGCGGCGTTGTAAAATGCAACTTTCCCAATTTGCTGAGCGTTATTAGCATCTACAATTGCATAACTAACGGCCACAATACCGTTTCGTATAGCTACCGAATTTGGTAAGATAGAATTACCGGGAGAGGTAAAACCAAAACTTAATATACTTGGGGCAGACAAAATGCCTGCATTACTCAAAGTATAATATTCCATCACAAGTCCCGCTACTGTGTAAATTCTTTTTGAAGCAGAATCGAAAGCAGAAATTTCGGCACCATTTGAACTTGTAGAAGTTGATTTACGGATTAAGGGTTGGCAAATATTATCAGTTATTGCAACGTTTTGCACAAGGGTGCTTCCCAAGGTAATGCCTGCAGAAGCACTGCTAATAGTAAGGATCGCCGTTTCTGTACCCTCTGTTTCTGCATCGTTTCTTATAGTAAAAGTTTGTGTACCAGTGGTAGCGCCGTTTAATATGGTTATAGTTGTACCAGTTAGTACATAATCTGAAGGAGTGATGCCTATTCCGCTTATTCCTAGAGTAACAGTTTGATTTCCTGAAACCGCGGCAGAGGCAGTTGCTGTAACGGTAATTACAGTAGCATTCTGTTCAGATGCCGTATTGGAAGATACAGATAAATTTACGGTTGGTAATGCCACATCATTATCGGTGATTACAATATTTTGAGTTGTAGGCGTGCCCAATGTAATGCCTGCCGAAGGATTGCTTATGGTTAATGTTGCTGTCTCTGTGCCCTCTACAAGTATATCATCTACTACAGTAAAGGTTACTGAACCTAATATAGCACCATCTGGTATTGTAATGGTACTGTTAGAAAGTGTGTAATCACCTGTGGTAATATTTGTTCCTGTTACTGCAATGTTTACCGTTTGTGTACCTGTTACGGGAGCAGATGCTGTAGCTGTAACAGTTATTACAGTTTGTGCAGCCTCTGATCCGGTGTTGGATGATACAGACAAGGAAACGTTAGGGTTTACAACTATTGCTACTGGTGCAAATGCTACCCCTTTGATAATTGTATTTACAGGCGAAGTGTATAAAATAACGTTGTTTGCAGTAGTAATATTGATGGCAACATTGTAACCTGCAGCATCATTTATTTTGAGTAGGTTATTTGCTGTTAGAGCCCCTTGGCCTGTAGACACAAATAAATCAGCCCCCGCACCATTTTTTTTAGCTGCTAAACCGAAGCCTCCAAATGTGGTAACATAAGAACCGTTAGAAACCCAACTACCTGATACCAAAGAAAATTTGGTAATATTTCCAGCTGTGTTGCTAGTTGCTGAAAGCACATACAATACATCAAAAGAAGTTCCATTGCTGCCTGAGGAAATTAAATAGTAGTCTTGAAGACTAGCATTGTTTGTTAAGCCAAGTAAACCTGTCACTGTTCCAGCCGTAGGAGCAGAAAGTGTACTTACTTGTATATTAGTCGCAGTTCCACTTGCTTGTGAAACATAGGCAATACCTCCAAAAGATTTAATTCCTCTTAGACTTAAGGCAGGACTTGGAGCAGAAGTTCCATTAGTATACACACCGCCTTGGTCACCTATAAACCAGTTTGAATTGTTTATTGTAGTTGCACTTCGTGCTTGGTTTCCACTTACACCAGTGTAAGTGGCTGCAAGGTTAAATGTTCCAGCTGCATTGAAAGTGCCTACACCACGTGGTAATATTGTATTAATATTTGTGGCTCCTGAGGTTGTTGTATTAGCGCCCGAAAAAGCAATCAAGCTACCGTCGTCACTATTTGTTAAGTATAAAGTGGATGTTGCACTACCAGAGAATCGCAATGAATTTGGCAAAGTAGTACCATCAATATTCCGTGAGGTCACGGGGGTTTGACCAGCAAGGTTGGGGTTCAATTCTACTAAACTAGCTGTAGTATTACTTGCACTGGCAGCAGCAACAATTACGGCAATATTTCCAGGTGTAAACGATTGTGCATTACAAAGAATAGCTATTGCTATTGTAAATAATGTTAAAGATAATTTTCTTTTAAGATAAAATTGACTCATAAAAAAGGGAATTTTGCTTTCTTTTATTGTATGTATTTAAAAAGCAAAGATTGTCCCTAAATTCCATATTCTATTTTAAATTAACGTTATGAAATAGACGATTTGATAACGTTGAATTAATGATTTAGTAACGTTGAATTAATTATTTGGTAACATTTAAATAGTCAAACTTAGTTTAAATCAATGTTGAATCTCTAATATTGAGACACATTGCATTTTGAAAATTACGTGAACAAATAAAAACATGATTCTATTTACTCAAATGCATACTTCTTTCTCTGTACAATTGTCTAAAATAAGGATCACGTAAATCTTTTATAAAACGAATGGCTTCTCCTGTACTCTTCATCTCTGGGCCTAGCTCTTTGTTTACACCGGGGAATTTATTAAAAGAAAAAACGGGTTCTTTAATGGCAAAGCCTGTCATCTTTTTTTCGAATGTAAAATCTTTTAGTTTGGCTACACCGAGCATTACTTTTGTAGCAATATTTAAGTAAGGAATGTTGTAGGCTTTTGCAATAAATGGCGTAGTGCGACTTGCACGTGGGTTTGCTTCTATCACATACACGTTGCCATCTTTTATAGCAAATTGGATATTGATGAGGCCCTTTATTTTTAAGGTTCTTGCAATTTTTTCTGCATATTCTTCCATGGCATGCACCACCAATGGCGTAAGGTTAAATTGAGGCAATACTGCATTGCTATCGCCACTGTGAATACCTGCAGGTTCTATATGTTCCATTAATCCCATCACATGAAAATCTTCTCCATCAAAAATGGCATC
>JANMFB010000114.1:0-16349 GCA_031377605.1 Ferruginibacter sp. | reverse complement strand
GGTAAACGTATTGCTATCATCTGCTACAGCTATCCCAATATTGCTTTGCTTTAATGCTCCCGCATCATTTAAGCCATCACCAATCATTAAAACATTTAAGTGATTTTTATGCCTCAATTCTTTTATGTAATCCAGTTTTTGTTGAGGACTTTGATTAAAATACACATCACTTTCAATACCAAATAACTTTTCAATATTTTTTGCTTCTGCATCATTATCGCCACTCAATAATGAGAGTGAATAATGAGTTTGCAAAGATTTGATCAATTTAGATACACCAAAACGATATTTATTTGAAAGTATAAATTCACCTATTACTTCATTGTCTATTTTAATAACAACTTTAGTTCCGTTTGTAGTATCGCTATATGATGCACCAATAAAATCTGCAGAGCCTATCTTAATATGTGTTTCATTTACCCAACCTTCTATACCTTTTCCTTCTATTTCTTTAAAGTTTTGTACAGCAATAAATTCATCAATATTTAAGAAATCTAATACCGCTTTACTATTTGGATGAGATGAATGTTGTAATAACGATGCTATTAATACTTGCATACTTACATCTAACTGGCAACCTATATATCTTACTTTAGCTAAATTTGTTTGAGTTAGGGTTCCTGTTTTATCTAGTACTATATGATTAATGTGATTGAATTTTTCAATGATATCTGCATTACGTACATAAAACTGTTGTTTGGCAAATATCCTTAACAAATTTCCTTGTGTATAATTTTTAGATAACAATAAAGCACAAGGGCAAGCCACTATAAGTACGGTGGCTATTGAATTCCACATTTTTCCATATTCCACTTGCATGTACCAATACAAACCAGAAATAATTCCAATTACTAATACAGCATAGGTGAAATACTTACCAATGGTATCAAAAATATTTTGAGTTTTGTATTTTTTTTCATTGTGAAAAATTGGATTGTTCCACAAATTGGTGATATAACTTTGAGAAATTTCTTTAGCTACTATTAACTCTAACAATCCATCTCTTTGTTTGCCACCAGCATAAATTATTTCTCCGATATTTCGTTTTACAGGGTCGCTTTCTCCACTTACAAAACTATAATCAATATTGGCAATCCCTTTTGATAAAATTGCATCTACAGGTATAATTTCATTTGAGTGAATTTGGATAATGTCGTTTACTTTTAATTTTTATATTTGAGTAGGAATAATTTTACCGTCACTAATTACATTTATTGCAATAGGAAAAAAGGATTTATAATCTCTATCGAAGGAAATAGATTGATATGTACGAGACTGTAACCACCTACCAATAAGCATAAAAAACACGATACCACTCATGCTATCTAAATACCCATTACCACTTACATTGAATATTTCGTAAAGACTTCTAACAAAGGTTATAATAAGTGCCAATGCAACAGGAAGGTCTAAGTTTAAATATTTATTTTGCAAACTTTTAAAAGCTGATATAAAAAACTCAGCTCCTGCATAAAACAAAACTGGCAAAGACAATAATACACTTACCACTTTAAAAAAAAGTTGAATTTTGTAATCTACAACACTGTTTGTAGCAAAATAGTCTGCAAAACTCATCATCATAATATTGCCAAAGCAAAAGCCTGCAACTCCAATTTTATACCACCTAGTTCTATCGATTGTATTTCTAGATTTATTTGCTACATCATTTAAACTTAAGTGTGGCTCATATCCAATATCTGTAAGCGTTTCTATTACTTTCCGTAGACTAGTAATACTTTCATCGTAAGAAATAAAAATTTCTTTTTTAGTGAAATTAATTTTCGATTGAGAAATACCTTTATTTAAAACAAAAACATTTTCCAATAAATACAAACAACTGCTACAATGTATTTGTGGTAGATATAAGGAGAGTTGCGTTTGCTTTCCATTGGTATATTGAATAAGCTTTTCTTTAATTTCTTTTTGATCCAAGAATGCAAATTTGTCTTTTCGAGCGGTAATAATTCTATCAATGCCAGGATGTTCATTTAGATCATAATACGCACACAATTCATTTTCATTCAAAATTTCATACACCATCTTACAGCCATTGCAACAAAATAATTTGTTGTCAGTAGCTATCTTTTCGCTTTGGCAATCTTTGCCACAATGAAAACAAGTAATTATATTTTGTGTATCCTTCATTACTTAAAAAATTATTTTTTAAGTATTAAAACAGGGCAATCCGAATTGCGCATTACTTGTTCGCTTACACTGCCCATCAATATTCTTTTTACGCCCTTTCTACCATGTGAACCCATTACTATCAAATCGTATCTATTTTCATTTTGAAGTTCTAGAAGTGCTTCTGCAGGTTCGTTATGGGCATAAATTAAATAATCAAAATTGCTATTAGGGTATAAAGATTTTAATGAATCCATTTTAGCTTCTAATAGTTGATTGTTTTTACTCGTTAATTCCTCTATGGTTTTATTGGTGTGCACAAAACTTGGCAAATCCAATTCAGCAGGTAAATGAATAATATTCACCAATGTTATCCTTGTTGTTTTATCAGCAAGTTTTATAGAGTATTCCAAAGCAAGCTCAGCATATTCTGAAAAATCATACGGGCATAGTATTTTATTGAATGTTGTCATTGTTTAAATTTTTATTGAGTGTTTTAAAAATCTGTTTTTCGTTCATTGTACTTATAGATGTACAGTTTTTATCCTTTTTACAATTGCCACAACATTTTTTAATAGTGTTATGTACATGATGTATTTCATTTTCAATGTGGAAATGATCATGATCTTCCTTAAAGTTTCCATTTACTATTTTTTCAGTCATAATTAAGTGTTTATAATATTAATACCTTTTTATCTTTTATTAATGAAAAAAAATGTTTATTTATTTTTTAAAAATGATAATCCAAGATCCAACTTTTTTTTAAAATCACCAATGCTATTTTTTTCTATCATTCTAATTAATTTTTGTTTAATTTCTTTGTACTCTTCGTGCACCGGACAGGGATTTTTTTCAGAACAAGTTTTCAAGCCAAGTACACAATCAACATAAATACCCTCTCCATCTGTAGCTCTTACTATATCAGCAATAGATGTTTTCAGATTCTTCTCATCCATATAAAACCCACCATTAGGACCTTTTGTAGATTGAATTAATCTTTTTCGACCGAGCTCTTGCAAAATTTTTGCTATAAAATGCTCGGGTGCATTTGTGCCTTTAGCAATATCCTTCACTCCTATTTTATGATCCTCTGAGGATTCTCTAGCCACATAAATCATGGCTTTGATTGCATACTCACAAGATTTTGAAAACATAAATAACTTTTAGAATTCAAAAGTACAAAAGAAACTAATAAATAAAGAGTTTTTTATCTTTTATTTTTTTAAACAAGTAATCAACAATCCTTAAAATATTGCAAAACATATACTTATACCAACAAAAGACAAAATGTATTTTTGAAGTAGTGCAATGAAAAGGCTAACTCATAAAAATGCAAATTGTATCTTGCAGCCACAAAGTAGATTTATGGATAACTTAATAGATGACAACAACGATTCGGAGGAATTATATGAGCGACATGTAATTGTAATTGATAAAGGACAAGAGCCAATTCGAATAGATAAATTTTTGATGCAGCGTATTGAGGGTGCTACACGTAGCAAAATTCAACAAGCAATAGAAGATGAAATGGTGCTTGTAAATGATAAACCCATCAAAAAGAATTATAATACCAGAGCTGGCGATAAAATTGTTGTATACGATAGCAACTCGCCCGAATCATCGGAAGTGGTACCTCAAGACATTCCTTTAAATATTGTATATGAAGATGATGATCTGATGGTTGTAAATAAACCGGTAGGCATGGTTGTTCATCCTGGAAGTGGGAATCCTGATAATACGCTGATAAATGCAGTGGCTTGGCATTTGAAGGAAAATTGCCCTGATATTGATGAAAAAGAATTAACTCGTTTTGGACTTGTACATCGGATAGATAAAAATACAACCGGACTTATTGTGCTTGCAAAAAAACAAAAAGTAATGACCGATTTGGCAAAGCAATTTTTTGATCATACCGTACATCGCAGATACAATGCTTTGGTATGGGGTAATTTTGATGAACCAGAAGGCACAATTATAGGAAATGTAGGTAGGAGCCAAACACAGCGGAAACTTTTTATGGTTTACCCTGAAGGAGATTTTGGTAAACATGCGATAACACATTACAAAGTATTAGAAAATTTTAATTATGTGTCACTGGTTGAATGCAGACTTGAAACAGGCCGTACCCACCAAATACGTGTACACATGAAACACAAAGGGCATCCATTGTTTAACGATGATTTTTATGGCGGTGATAGAATTGTGAAAGGAACAGTGTATACAAAATATAAACAGTTTGTAGATAATTGTTTTGCCATTTGCCCGCGCCAAGCGCTACATGCAAAAGAACTTGGATTTGTGCATCCTACTACAAAAGAAAATATGATGTTTGTAAGTGAACTACCAGAAGATATGACATTATTGATTGAAAAATGGAGAAAATATAGTTTATTTAAAAATGAAACCCCCTCCTAGCCTTAGCTATTTTTGGAGAGGAAATATTTTAGCGAAGATTAATTTTATATTTATTTTGTTATTAAAAATTTAAAAATGAAGCATGTTATTTTTATTGCAGTTTTATTAATTGTAGGGAAGACAGATTTTGCCCAGACAACCATAGCCAGAGACCCATCTATTGAACAAATGGTGAAGGAAGTTTCTTCAGATTCTTTGCGGAGTTATATACAAACAATGGTAAATTTTGGTACAAGAAATACGTTGAGTACCCAAACAAATACAAAGCGTGGTATTGGTGCTGCGAGATTGTATGTACTCGATAAATTTAATGAATTTGCAAAAAATACCAATGGCAGAATGACTACAACCCTTGACACCACAACATTGCAGCCTGATAAAAGAAGAGTAGATACGACATTGTTATTGGGAAATGTGATTGCAACACTAAAAGGAACAGATCCAAACGACAAAAGAATCTTTATGATTAGTGGGCACTTAGATGCTATGCGCACCAATGTAATGGATAGAATTGGAGATGCGCCAGGTGCAAATGATGATGCAAGTGGAGTAGCCGCTGTGATGGAATGTGCTAGAATAATGAGCAAAAGAAATTTTGGCGCTACCATTATTTTTATGGCAGTGAGTGGAGAAGAGCAAGGATTGCTAGGTTCTAATTATATGGCAACTAAAGCTCGCAAAGAAAATATGCAAATAGAGGCGTTGCTTAACAATGATATCATGGGAAGCAACAACAGCAATGAAACAAACAACATCAACAATACACAAGTACGAGTTTTTAGTGAAGGATTACCATCGTATGAGCTAGATAAAAATGCAAAAAATATACGGGCACTTGGTTTAGAAAATGATGGCAAAAGCAGGCAGCTTGCTCGTTATGTAAAAGAGATAGGCGAGCGCTATGTTGATAATTTAGATATAAAGTTAATTTATAGAAACGATCGCTTTCTAAGAGGTGGCGACCACACTCCTTTTGTAGAAAATGGTTTTACAGCAGTAAGAATTACGGAGATGAATGAAAATTATACCCGCCAGCACCAAGATGTTCGAATAGAAAACGGAATTCAATACGGAGATCTTATTCAGTTTATAGATTTTGAATACCTACGGAAAAATACTGCCATGAATTTAAGTACACTTGCAAATCTTGCTAGTGCTCCAAGCATGCCCGAAGAAGTGAAAATAGACGTGAAAAAACTTGGTAACAGCTCTTACCTGTATTGGAAAAAAACTGTGAGTGGAAATGTAAAAGGATACTATTTATTGATGCGAGAAACAACAAGTGCATTTTGGCAAAAGAAAATTTTTACTACTGCTACAGAAATAACTGTGCCTTACTCAAAAGATAATTATTTCTTTGCAGTGCAAGCGGTGAACGAAAATGGGAACGAAAGTTTGATGGTGGTGCCAAGTGTAGGAAGGTAAAATTTCTTGTTGAATATTGTTGAATGGTTGATTGGTTTTTTTCAACATATTGTTTTATACTCAAAAATAGAAATTTAATGACTAATTCAGAAAAACACTCAACAACATTAAACCTTTCAACTACATTCAACTTCTAATCCTCACTCTATGAAAGAAATACCAATGCCAGATGGAACTATGTTGTTGGATATTATAACGATAAAAATGCCTTTTGGTAAATATAAAGGTACGGTACTGAAAAGCTTGCCTGTAAGCTATTTGGAGTGGTTTGCAAGAAAAGGATTCCCAAAAAATAAATTAGGAAACTTACTCCAATGTTTATTAGAGATAAAAGTGAATGGGTTAGAAGATTTACTGAAAGAAATTGAAATTAGGTACAAATAAGTTTTAAAAAATTGTAATGAAATCAAATAACAAAAAATTACATCTTCAAACAAAAGTAATTCATGTAGGAAATGAGGTAAGCAATTCAAGCTCGAGAGACATTACCCAGCCTATACACTTAAGCACTACGTTTGAAAGAAATGAAGATGGAACAATGGGAGATTATGTTTACACAAGAGCAGACAATCCTAATAGAAAGTTAGTAGAGCAAAAGATTGCAGCTATTGAAAATGCAGCAGAAGCTATTTCGTTTTCATCAGGCATGGCAGCAATAAATGCATTGTTCGAAAATTTATTAGCCCCTAATAGCCATATTATAATCCCTAATGATTGCTATCATGGAACAAGAGCCTTGTTACATAAATTTTTTACTCAAAAAGGTGTAACATTTTCCGAAGTAGAAATGACAGATCTTACTTTAATAGAAAATACTGTAGAAACAAATACAAAACTAATTTGGATAGAAACACCCTCTAATCCTCAATTGAAGATAACGGATATTGAAGCAGTAGTTAACATTGCTGCAGCAAAGAAAATAAGCGTTGCTTGTGACAATACATTTGCCACATCTATTATTCAAAACCCTTTGGCAATGGGCGTAGATTTTGTAATGCACTCTAGCACAAAATTTTTTAGTGGCCACTCCGATATTCTTGGCGGAATTGTATTAGCGAAAACCATTACAGAAAAAAGTACTCAAATTAGAGAATATCAAAAAATTGCAGGGGCTGTTCCTGCTCCATTCGATTGTTGGTTGTTAAATAGAAGCCTAGCAACATTTGCTATAAGAGTTCCTTTACAAAATGCAAATGCCATGGCTATTGCAAATTATCTTCATGCGCATTCAAAAATTGATCAGGTTTTTTATCCAGGATTAATAAGCCACAAAAATCATGATATAGCTACGAAGCAAATGATTGGAGGCTTTGGGAGTATCTTTTCAGTTTTAATTAAAGGATCTGAAAAAGATGCCTTACAATTTGCAAGTAAATTAAACTTAATAAAACATGCTACTAGCTTAGGAGGTGTGGAAAGTTTGGTAGAGCATAGACGATCAGTAGAAGGTGATAATCCTATCAGCCCGGTGAATCTTTTACGTTTCTCCATTGGAATAGAGCATGTAGATGATTTAATAAATGATATTGAGCAAGCCTTGGTATAAACTAATAAAAACTTGAAAAATTTTCACTCTCCCACCAAATCCCTAATAACCACACTAGCACATACCGCCCCAAATGTAGCAGGTAAGTATGACATTGTACCGTAAGCAGATTTTTTATAGTTGCTACCATCTGTAAAAATAATACTATCCTTGCGAGGTAATTCGGAAGAGAATACACACTTAAAACCAGTAAAAATTTGATAATTACGCTTTAAAACTTTCCTTACTTGTTGTGCAAAAACACAATTATATGTTTTAGAAATATCGGCAACCAATAATTTTGTAGGATCAAATTTACCACCTGCACCCATACTGCTTACAGTAGGTATTTTTTTATGAACAGCATTCGTCAAAAAAGTAAGTTTTGGTGTTACACTATCAATGGCATCAATAAAATAATCTAACTTTTGGTCAAATATGGCTGCTACCATTTCAGGATTTATAAATTGCTCTATAATAGTGAGTTCTATTTCTGGGTTTATTTGTTTTAGTCTATCGCCCATAAGCAAAGCCTTACTCAAACCATGTGTAGTAGCAAGTGCTGGTAGTTGCCTGTTTCGGTTTGTAGGGTCTACCATATCTCCATCTATAATAGTCATTTTGCCAACTCCACTCCTAGCAATAAACTCCGCTGCATAAGACCCTACACCACCTAGCCCTACAATCATTACATGGCTATTGGCAAGTTTTTGCAACGATTCATTTCCTATTAACAATTCAGTTCTACTAAGCCAAGAGAAATCTGTAGTCATAAAAATTTACAATAATTTTAATACAAAGAAAGTTATTTTTTGTAAAAAATACACTTGGATATTTTTATTATAAAAACCATTTTAACGCAAATGCGAAGAAACGCTTAGATTTTGCTTTTAAAAAAATTAAAAAAAACACATTTCAAGAAATTTGTTTTAGCTGGTGAAGCGGAAAGACCACTTATGAGGAATTAACTAAATGAAATGATGAATAAATTTTTACTGCGGAAGCTCAAAGACGCTAAGTTTTTTAATTCTAAAAAAAATAGAAAATTTTAGCTATTATTTCCCTACATGAAAACCCTTGATTTCATTAACGCATTAATAGTAATAAAATAACTCGAAACAAAACACTGAAAGAAAATTATACCCATCGAATTTTAAAATTAAAAACCAGATTTATCGTTTTTGTTTCTTGGCGGCAAATAAAATTAAAAAGTATATCTTATTGCAAATCCACCCCAACTTCCATTAAAGCCTCTACCCTCTCCGAATTCTATAGATGGTTGCCAATCTAATGACAGATTTATTGGAGCTGCTTTAATTTTATAGTCTAAACCCAACACACCGTCTACACCTGCAAATGTTGTCCCATTGGTATAATTAACATATTGCCCTCTGTAATAATATTTATTTCTGTAGAAGCCTACGTGTGCGCCAGGCCCAATGTACCACTTTAATCCATCTACCTCTGCAATATCAAAATGAAATTCGTACAATCCTGTTATTCTTGCACCTCTTCCCCAAAAGAAACCAATACCCTCTAAAGCCACTTTATCATTTAGAAAATGTTTGAGGGTTATTCCTGCACCATCTAAAAACTTTACCCCTAATGCAGTTGTGTAGTCACTTCCGCTGCTATTATTTAAAATCCTTTTGGAACTACTCTTTTGTGCCTCGGCACTGATAAAGCTTGCAAATAGCAAAGAGAACAAGATATATTTTTTCATAGTAATTATCGAAATTTAGTATTTGTAATATTGAATATTATAATATTTTGACTGCTACTAACAATTACTGTACCAACGATTGCTAAAAAAATGTTGTTGTAAAAAAAACTATGCTGCTAAGTCCTAATTGATTTTTGTAAAGCTTCTTAATTACTTTAGCCTACCTGATGTTTTGGAGTAAAAAACTACAAAGACTATAGCTTATAAAGACTTTCGAGAATGGAATGATATTTTGGATCTTACCGTCTCTGCGGCAAAAGAGTAAATTAAAAATCTATCAGCCATAAGCCGGATTCTGTCTATCCCGTCATTATAACGAGAGAGGCTGTCATTTATCTTGCTGCAACATTACTGTTACAATCTTGCTGCCTACCCCCCTTTGTAATCTTACGATTTGTAAACGAGCCGTTTACTTGCCACTAGAGCATCAAAGGTTTACATGGCATTACAACATGCAAAGTTTACCCTTCCCTATTGTTACCAACCGGGACTGTGAGCTCTTACCTCACATTTTCACCCTTATCTACCAAAGGCAGACGGTTATTTTCTGTGGCACTCTTTCTTCCCAAATAAATTAGGAGCCGGTAATTAGCCGGTGCATTGCTCTTTGCTGTCCGGACTTTCCTCCCCGTGTAAATACGAAGCGACAGCCGGCTGATAGAAAAACAAAAATAGGACTTAATAAATTCAATTTATTAATTTTTAAATACTAATTATCCATAAATCTCGTTATAGCTGAAAGAGAATAACAACAATAATGGAGTCTACCTCTAAGAATGATGGATGTAAACATAATAATAACGTAGTAATAAAAAGTAAAATCTAATACCATTTACTAAAAATTATTGTTTACTATAAAGTATACATTTTCATTTGATTGGTAGAAATAAAATGACTTATGAAAGCAAAATATCAACCTATAGCTGTTCAACGCCATTTTCCCTTATATTTGCACACTTATAAAAAAATTGACAACGCTTATTTTTAAAGATTTTAAACATGAAATTTAAAGGTTTAGTTTGGTTTTTCACCATTGCACTTATTCTTATTTCCCTGTGGGAACTTTCGTACACATGGGTTGTACGTAGCTTTGAAAGCTCAGTAAAAGAACAAGCTACCAAGCTTGTAAAAAATAAAGTAGCCGGCTTGTCGCAAGATGAGAAAGATGTTATTATCAGTGCAAAAGCAGATAGTATTTTACAGACTTCAAAGGAAAAAGAAATTTTTCCTATTGTGGGAACTACTTATCAAAAATGCAAAGAGTATGAACTTAACCTTGGTTTGGATTTACAAGGTGGAATGAGCGTTACAATGGATGTAAGCTTGCAAGGCTTGGTAAAATCGCTTAGTAATAACCCAAAAGATACTACTTTACTTAGAGCGTTGGCTACTGCCAAAGCACAACAAGCTGGTAGTGATGCAAATTTTATAGACTTGTTTTCAAGTACCTACATTTCTCAAAATGGTGCAGGTAAATTATCTCAATTATTTTCTGGTGCCAATAAAGACGTAAAAATTGGTGATAATGATGCAATCGTAACTAGCAAATTAAAAGAAACAGGTAAAGGAGCTATAAACCAAACATACAAGATTTTACAAAAGCGTATCGATAAATTTGGGGTAGCTCAACCAAACTTAAATTTAGACGAGAATAAAGGTGTAATTAATGTAGAACTTGCAGGTGTTAAAGATCCTGAGAGAGTTCGTAAGTTTCTTCAATCTTCTGCTAATCTCCAGTTTTGGAGTGTAGTGTTGTTGAAAGATCAAAATTTTCAGAAATCATTTTTTGATGCTGATAAAGCTTTAGCTACTTTCTTAAAAGCTGCAGATACTACTAATATGAGTGACTCTGCTAAGAAAGTATTGAGAGCTGCACAGTCAGGAATTATTGGTACAGTATTACAATTCCCCGTAGATCAAAAAAACGGACAGATATATGAAACACCGTATATTGGAATGATTGCTGAGAAAGATACGGCTACCTTAAACTCTTACATTAATAATTCAATTTTCACTTCATTGTTAGGTGGAAATGTAAAGCTAATGTATGGTGTAAAACAAAAATCTCAAACTGCAAAAGCTGGAAATTTCTTTGAATTATATGCCTTAGAAAAAGTAAATGGTGGAGATAAAGCACCAATGGAGGGAGATGCTGTAGCCGAAGCAGGACAAGGTTATGATGATAAAGGGAAGCCTTCTATCAAAATGCAAATGACTCCTGCGGGGTCTGTTACTTGGGCTAATCTTACGGAGAAAAATAATGGTCGATATGTAGCTATTTCTTTGGATGATGCTGTTTATTCTTCTCCAAGAGTGAATGGTAAAATTGAAGGTGGTAATACTGAAATATCAGGTTCATTCTCTGTAGAGGAAGCTCAAGATTTATCAAATGTTTTAAAGTCTGGTAAGTTAGATGCTCCGGCAAAAATTGTACAAGAACAAATCGTAGGTGCAACCATTGGTCAAGAAGGATTAAACGGTGGAAGAAATGCATTTCTAATTGCATTTGCGGTAATCTTTATCTTAATGATAGTATATTACAATACTGCAGGCTGGGTTGCAAATATTGCTTTGATATTAAACCTTCTTTTCACTATTGGTGTATTGGCTATGTTTGGTATGACTTTGACAGCTGCAGGTATAGCTGGTTTGGTTCTTACCATAGGACTAGCGGTAGATACAAACGTAATTATTTTTGAGAGAATAAAAGAAGAACTAACAAGAGGTAAAGCCTACCCTGCTGCTGTGAGTGAAGGTTACAAACGTTCACTTGCACCTGTATTGGATGCTCACGTAACTTCGTTTCTTACTGCTGCAATTTTGTTTGTGTTTGGTCTTGGTCCTGTATTAGGGTTTGCTACTACACAAATGATTGGTATTTCTCTTTCATTATTCTGTGGTATAATTGTATCTAGGTTAATAACTGATTTGCGTACAGATAAAAATCATCATTTAAATTATTTTACTGCCATATCAAAAAAGATTTTTAAGCACGCAAGCTATAAGTTTATTGAAAAGAGAAAGATTGCTTACGTAATCTCTGCGGTTGTACTTTCTCTTGGTATTGCTTCTTTCTTTCATGGATTTAATAAGGGTGTGGAATTTAGTGGTGGAAGAAGTTATACTGTTGTATTTGATAAAAATGTAGAAAATGCAGACGTACAAGATGATTTGAAAAATGTATTCAATGACTTTCCTGTTATAAAAACAGTAGGGGATAAAAAGCACTTAAACATTACCACTTCTTACCTTATTGGTAAAGAGAATGCAGATGCTGAGGTACAAACAAAATTGTATGAAGGTCTTAAAAAAGTACTACCTGCAAATACTACATATGAGCAATTTGTAGCTAAAAATGTACAAAGCACTACTACTGTTCAGCCTTCTATTTCAGATGATTTAAAACGTGGAGCTATTAAAGCAACAATTTTTGCTATGTTAGCTATTTTCATTTACATATTTATTCGTTTCCGTGATTGGAGATATTCAGCAGGTACAATTGTTACTTTGATACATGATGTATTAGTTACACTTGCAGTATTCTCTTTCTTAAAAGATATTGTTCCTTTCCCATTAGAAATAGACCAACATTTTATTGCGGCAGTATTGACCGTTATTGGTTTCTCTATGAATGACACGGTAATTGTATTTGATAGAATCCGTGAATACAGTAGAGATAGAAAAGGTGATACTAAGACCAATATCATTAATGGTGCCATTAATGACACATTAAGTCGTACTATTATGACATCACTTACTGTATTCTTAACCTTGTTGATTTTATTTATCTTTGGTGGAGAGGTTACCAAAGGATTTGCATTTGCAATGATGATAGGTGTTATTACAGGTACATATTCATCAATTTTTGTTGGTGCTCCAATATTGGTAGATTTTGCAAAAGACAAACCATTAGGTGCAGCAAAAGAAGTTATTATAAAGAAGAAAGAAAAAGCTCCTGAATTATAAGGAATAAATTGAAATTATAAAAAATCCCTCTCGATATTTTTCGGGAGGGATTTTTATTTATAAAATATTTTTTCTAAAGATGATTATTACTATCAAACAGACTTGTAAAAATTATACCAATTATATCGACATATAGTCCAATTTACTTTCGGTATAATGCGGCTGTAGTAGTTGTTTAAATCAATGCAATTGGACTGTTACGAATAGACAAATAGTATTAAATCATAATCATCATGAAAATTTTGACAATTTGCGTTTTCTAAACTGCAAAACTTGTTCCACAGCCACAAGTACTACTTGCATTAGGGTTGGTAAAGGTAAATCCACGAGAGTTTAAGCCGCCTTCCCATTCCACTTCCATGCCTATTAAATAAATACCTTGCGATTTATCGATGATGAAACTAAGGTCTCCAACTTCATGTATTTCGTCATTTTCTTTTTTGGTATCAAAATCCAATACATAAGTCATACCACTGCAACCTCCACCCTTTACACCTACACGCAAAAACTTGCTGTTATCAAAGTCAGCCTCATTCATAAGCCTTTTTACTTCAGCAATGGCAGATGTTGTAAAACTAATTGGTGCTTGTGCTATTGTTTCCATAATTATGTGTTTTTACAAAGTTACCAATATTGTAAAACTAAAGGACAGAGAGATTTACTAAAAACGAAAAATGAACGTTAATATTAAGATCAATTTTAAATCTTCAACACTATGAGATCTTTATCACATCATTGTTTACCACTGCAAAAGCTTGTTCTGACTTTTTGGGTTCTACCAAAAATGTTCCTGTAAATTTACCAAAGGCAGGAAGTATTGAATATTTCTTGGTAAAATAAAAACAAGGAAAACGAAGTGTTTGTCTGCCTAATCCTTTTATAATTATGGCGGGATGTACATGGCCACAAAAAAGAAAATCCTTTTCCCCTATTTCTTCTTGATAATCTTCTAATTGGTGTACAAAAATTATGTTTACTACTTTTAAAAAAACCGGTATTACTTTAATATTTGCCTTTTCGTACCATTCCAATGACACAATATCATGGTTCCCCTTTATGAGTACGAAATCAATAGCTGCTAAATCATTTCTCCAACGCATAAATAACTCATGTTCCTTATTTACAACACTGTGAAACAAGTCACCTACAATAATTATTCGTAAAGGTTTGAAAAATTGAATTACTTCAAATAAACGCTGAATATCTTCTTTCATCAATGCATTTGGTACAGATATTCCATTTTTTCTAAAATGAGCAATTTTACCAAAGTGTACATCAGATAATATGAGTATTTTTTCTTGCTCCCAAAAAATTACACGGCTGCTGTGTAAAATGAAATCATTGTTTTGAATACTATGTTTTAGGAAATTTGGCATATTTAATTGCGTATTAGGCACAAAAACACAAATATAAATTAGTGTCCTTGCATTAATTGCTTTTGAAACTATTTTTCTAATTGTTGTTGCATTTTCCTTACCCTATCTTCCAATTGTTCGCTACTCATATTTTCTCTTATGCTATCTACTTTCAATGGAAAACAAAATGGTGTAAGCTTTTGAGGGAACGTAATAATTATTTTACTGAGTGCAATTCGTTCTAGCATATTACGCAGCCGCACTTCTTCCATTTGTTGGTCAAACACTTCTCTGTAAGCTTGCCTAAGCAAAATATTGTTAGAATCGTAGTTTGTAAATACATTAAACAGCAACGATGCAGATGATTGTAAATGTCTCGCTTTTTGCTTTTCTCCCGGGTATCCTTGAAAAATTAAACCACCAATTACAGAAATATCTCTGAATTTTCTTTTGGCCATTTCATTACTATTCACAGATTTTTGAATGTCTTCAAAAAGATTATCGGAAGAAAATAGGTCATACACATTTGCATCGTCAACAGGTATAGGCTGATCACTCAATAATTCAAATCCATAATCATTCATGGCAAAAGAAAATGTAATGGGTATCAATTTACTAATGCGATAAGCAAGAATTGCAGCCATTGCTTCATGAACAAATCTCCCTTCAAAGGGATAAACAAATAAATGATATCCATCTTTTGTTTCTATATGTTCTATCAGTAACTCATTTGATTTTGGTACATGTGATAAGCTGTTCTGTAAATCGAAAATTGGTTTCAATACCTTTATTTCTTTAAATGGATTTTGTTCGTAAACTAAATCGAAAGAATCTCTCAAACGCTTACCCATATTATTGCTAAGGCTCATGCGCCCTCCCATCCAACTTGGTACGATTGTTTTTTTACTTGTAGATTTTCTTACGAGTACCGCCATATCTTTTATCATTACCAATTCTAAGTTTCTCCCTGCAAGTGTAAAATAATCACCAGGTTCAAGCTTAGAAATAAAGTACTCTTCTATAACCCCAATAAAGCCACCACTTATAAATTTTACTTTTAGCATGGCATCGCTTACAATGGTACCAATGTGCATACGGTGCCGCATGGCAATTGTTCTGTTGTTTATTTTATACAATCCATTATCTAAAATTTCTACTTTTTTGTATTCGTCATATTGGTTTAAAGCCTTGCCACCAATGGTAATGTGAAGTAGCATATCATTAAATTCTTCTTTCGTTATTTCTGCAAAACAATAAGTACTTTTTACTTCCTCAAATACTTCATTTGGATAAAAACCATCTCCCACAGCAAGCGTGCACAAGTATTGAATGAGTACATCAAAACAAAGTATGAGTGGAACCTTACTCTCTATATCGTTGGCTTCTACGGCATTTATTAATGCAACCGCTTCCATCAATTCTAAACTATGAGTAGGTAGAAAATAAATTTTACTCACTGCATCAGGGCTATGCCCACTCCTACCTGCACGTTGCAAAAAACGAGCAACTCCTTTTGGCGAGCCTACTTGTATAACTGTTTCTACAGGTCTAAAATCTACACCTAAATCTAAACTTGCAGTACACACTACGGCTTTTAATTTACCTAAATGCAAATTATCTTCTACCCACAAACGAAGTTCTTGTTCTATACTTCCGTGATGTAATGCTATTACGCCGGAGAGTTCGGGAGCTGCATTGAGTATAGCTTGGTACCATATCTCCGTCATGCCCCGAGTGTTTATAAAAATAAGTGTTGTCTTACTTTTTTGTATAATGGGCAAAATCTTCTCTACCAATTTTATTCCTAAATGACCCG
>JANMFB010000093.1:0-2351 GCA_031377605.1 Ferruginibacter sp. | reverse complement strand
AACAATACCATTATAAACATAATTACCTGTAGTACTAAAAGTTCTAGTACCTGTCATTTGTATATTACCCGTTGCGCCAGTGCCTATTCCTTGTGCATGACCCATACCCAATGTACTGTTTGTAGCCATGGTAAACGCACCTGCACCAGATACCACATTGGCATTGCAATATAAACCTCCATTGGTATTTATGTTTAATGGCCCTACACTAGCTACTGTTTGAGTTGAACTTCCTGCTGTACCAAGTGTTACATCTGCTAAGGCATTAATGTTGAAAGAATTATTTACCGTTATGGGTGCAGTGGTTATTTTTTGTGCTCTTCCTATTCCACTTCCGTTGGAAGCTACTAAATTGGTATAGGTTACTGCGTTGTAAATTGTTTGCGTAAGCGTATTATTGCCATTGTATTCAATAGTACTAGTAGGATCGAATGTGTATACTAAACCTGTAGGAAAATTACTTCCTGCAACTCCATAAGGATTACCCTGAGCTGGTCCTGATGCTTCTGGCATACTCCTATCTCCACCAAGCTTGAGCCTAGCCCCTGCTAACAATTTAAAAAAAGATGCTGTACCTCCTTGAATATTGTTTAAAGAATAATTAGCAGGTAATTCCAAAGTAGAATTTAAACCAACAGTAACGCCTGCTCTACCAACATATTCTATATATGCATCAAAACCAGTACCTCCAAATATTAATGTTGTAGCATTTGTAGTACCTATGCGTAAATCTTCAAATAACACTGCTTGAGATGTGTCTGTCGTTAAAGGCCTTGTATTGTTATAAATGTATTGCGTACCTGCTTTGTTAAAAATAAAAACAGCCCACTCATCTGTTGTATAACCACGTGGGTTAAAAGTCAAATTGCCAAACATGGTATAGGTTTGCCCAGGGGTAGACCCATTGGAACCTATAGCACAGTGACCTTCTGTTGCTGTTGTAAGTGAAATAGGACGACCAAGTGTAACGTTCCCATTTATAGTTGTAGAGCCGGGGTTTGAATAAACGCATCTGTTAAAGCGATTTCCAAGGGGTCCACCTGGGCACTCTATGGTAAAATCCCCTGTAACATTAATTGTTCGAGTACCTGTATTTGCCACTACAATCCTAAAAGGAGTATTTGAAATATTCCTCATAGTAAAATTTACAACAGTAAAATCTACATCATAATTTATAGTAACAGTTTCACTTGCTGTAGCAGCTGATCTATCAACAATGATAAGCACATTTTCACATGAAGTAGGAGGATTACCAGAACTCCAAGGAAGCGTCGACCAATTAAAAGTGCCGGCCGTTGTAATTATAGCAGTATCTACTGGCACTCCACAAGCCAACGTAGTAGATGTACCTGCTAAAGGAGAAGGGATAAGATAGGATATTACACCTCCACAAGTTTTATAAGAATATATCCAAAACCAATATTGAGTACTTTGTAATAAGCCTGTCGCATTAAACGTTATTGCAGCACTAGCTGAAATAATTGTACCTCCTAAAGCACCTGCGCCTACCGTATATGTTGTTCCATTTACAGGGTTTGAGGGTGCTGCTGCTGTGGTGGTCATTACAACCAAATAACCATCTTCATTTAATCCATCTGTAAAGGCTCCATTTATATTATTTAAGCCAGGAGTTAATATCAAAGATGTAGGTTGAGTGACGCCTGTTACACATGCTAAGGTGGTGCTGGTGCCATTTAAAGGAGAAGTGGTGAGGTAAGAAATACTTGCACATGTTCTATAGGAATAAACCCAAAACCAATATTGAGTACTTTGTAATAAGCCTGTCGCATTAAACGTAGTAAGGGCAGATGACGATACAACTATACCTCCCAGAGCAGTTGCACCTGCTATATATGTTGTTCCATTTACAGGATTTGATGGTGCAGCTGCTGTAGTTGTTCTTATAACCAAATAGCCATCTGCATTTGCACCCGCAGAAAAAGATCCATTTATATTGTTCACACCTGGTGTTAAAACCAAAGATGTACCTTGTGTTGTAGATGCTATACACGCTAATGTTGTGGTTGTTCCATTGAGCGGTGAAGTAACTAAATACTTTGTAGCACCAGCGCATCCTAGTGTATAACCATATACCCAAAACCAATATTGTGTAGAAGTTGTTAAACCTGTTGCATTAAATGACGTGGAACCATTAACAGAAACTACGGTACCTGTACCACCATATGCATTGCCTACTATATATGTAGTATTATTTGCCGGATTAGCAGGTTGTGCAGCTGTTGTTGTTCTTATAACTAAATAAGCGTCTGCAGTAGCAGATGCCGTAAAAGATCCATTAATATTTGTTGGGTTTGGCGTTAGCACTAAAGCCGTTGGCTGCAATGTTGGGG
>JANMFB010000066.1:0-25799 GCA_031377605.1 Ferruginibacter sp. | reverse complement strand
ATTAAAGCAAGTTAGTATAAATATATCTAGCAGGGTAGCTACAAATCCTATAAACAAAAAGCCTCCGCAAATTTTTTGCAAAGGCTTTTTTATGTACTTGGGTTAATAAGTCTATTGTAAAACAACACTTTTTATTCTCACCTCAATTGGTATTCCACTTACTGTGCCTTGCGTAAGCACTAGTCCAATACCTTGTGCATAATAAGAATCTCCCGAGAGTGTAGAAGTGCCAGATGTGTTGGTTCGTTCTGCATGAATAACCAATACATTCTTGAAAGTAAAACCATCCAATGTGTAAACGGGTATTTTCTGCTTCATTGTATATGTATAAGTATCAGACCCATTTACACCTCCTACCCAGCTTTCATTAATATTTTTTGTTGTATCCAAAATGAGTAATGCCGGTTTATTGGTAGATGCAGTTAAGATAGAGTAATATTTTCCCCCATCTTGCCTTATATATTGGTTACCATCCACATCGTTACTAAAAACATTAAAAGTAAACCCGTATGCAGAAGTATCTTGTGTAAGTCTTGTAAAGTTGTAAATACTTATTCCTAACCCTGCTACTGTTCTTTGATAAACCCACTTACTTCCTGGCACTTTTGGCTGATACGTAAGTGAATCTTTACTATTGTTTAGTTGTACAGATTCTATTGTACCTTTTTTACAAGAACTATAAATGGTTAAAAAAAGTATGGGTATTAGAATGTATTTCATGTGTATTCTTTTCTAATTTTAATTATCTAATAGAATTAGCCCATGGTTTCCAATCGATAAAACTGCTTTAATAAATCTCTTACAATTCTTATTACTTATAAAACGTAAAAGTAATCACTTTATTACTCACGAATCATATAAAAAATAATTTTTAAATATCAGTTAATTTATAATCAGCCAAACTGATGACTTCTTCGCATTTTTCATATTCTGTTTTATCATTGCTGCTTACTATAACCAATCTATTTTGGCTAAGCTCGTTCCATAATTTTTTATAAATACCAATGCCTTCTTCATCAAGATTTGTTGTAGGCTCATCGAGCAATAAAACAGAGGTTTTGCTAAAAAAAGCTTGTGCAAGTTTTAAGCGCTGTTTCATTCCACTGCTAAAATACCTTATTTGTTTATCTGCTGCTTTTGCTAAACCTACTGCTGATAATATTTCATCTATCGTTTTTGTAAGCGATTTAAAAGAAGCATGAAAATGAAGAAATTCTTTTGCGGTCATCTCTTCAATCAAATCTAAATAAGGGGCAGCTATAGAAATTTGCTGATAAGCGTTTTCATTTGCTACTATATTTTTATTAGCAAACTCATAAGTAATTTCCCCTTCGCTTTTTAGCGTGGCTCCTGCAATTACCTGGAGTAATGTAGATTTACCCGAGCCATTAGACCCTGTTAATGCATATGATTTCCCTTGTACAAAACTATAGTTGAATTTTCTAAAAATCCACTCTCGGTTAAACCGTTTGCTAGTATTGGATAGTGTTATGTTCAATTATGGGGATTAAGATATTGTGAAACATTCATTAAATAATAAAAACTCTTTTAAATATTTGCACCAATAATTCCTGTACTTCTCGGTGTTTATTAGGGGTTATATTAATCTTCGGAACCACCCTTTACATTTCGTTTTATTATACCCCTTCCGCTATCTCTAATAAATGCAACTATTTCGTCTCTTTCGTTTGTAGCAGGTAATTCTTCCTCTATAAAATTTAATGCCTGTGTAGTATTTAGTCCTTTATTGTAAATAATTCTATAAATATTTAAAATCTCATTTATGCTTTCCATAGAAAAACCTCTTCTTTTTAATCCTACAGAGTTTACTCCTGCATAACTGATGGGCTCATGACCCGCTTTTATAAATGGTGGTACATCTTTTCTTATCAAAGAACCTCCGCTAATAATGGTGTGTTGTCCAATTTTTACAAACTGGTGTACTGCACACATACCACCTAGTATACTGTGATCGCCTAGTTCCACATGCCCTGCAAGTTGTGTGCTGTTACTCATTATACAGTTATCTCCGATTATACAATCATGTGCAATATGGCAATAAGCCATTATCAAACAATTGTTTCCAACTTTGGTTGTCCAGTTTGCTTTGCTTCCTCTATTAATGGTTACAAACTCTCTAATCGTTGTATTGTTTCCTATTTCTACTGTTGTGTCTTCTCCTCCATATTTTAAATCTTGCGGTATTGCAGAAATTACCGCTCCTGGGAAAATTCTACAATTGCTACCAATTCTTGCACCATCCATAATGGTTACATTGCTGCCTATCCAAGTACCATCACCAATTTCTACATTGGGATGAATAACGCTAAACGGATCTACTTTAACATTGGTAGCTAACTTGGCGTTTGGGTGTATGTATGTGTGTGGGTGAATCATGATAATTTGCTAATGTGATATTATGCTAATTTAAATCTATTTTCTATTTACATGCATTTTATTAGCTAATAAGCTAATAAGCACATTGCTCTAACTCCGTTTTACAATTTGAGCTGTAAACTCCCCTTCTGTGCAAAGTTTATTCCCAACATAAACTGTTCCCCTCATTACACAAATACCCCTGCGTATTGGTTCTATTAATTCCATTTTAAGTATCATTGTATCACCTGGTACTACTTTTACTTTAAACTTGCAATTGTCTACTTTTAAAAAATAAGTATCGTATTTACCTTCCGGCATAGATTTTATACAAAGAATACCTCCTGTTTGAGCAAGCGCCTCTACTTGCAAAACCCCCGGCATTACTGGGTTTCCAGGAAAATGACCTTGAAAGAAAAACTCATTAAAGGTCACGTTTTTTACACCTACTACTTCCTTTTCATTTAGGCTAATAATTTTATCTACAAACAAAAAAGGATAACGATGTGGCAATATTTGCTCTATTTGTTCTAAAGAATATAGAGGAGCGAGCGAAGGATTGTAAAAAGGAACATTCACTTGCTTACTTGCTTTTTTAAAATGTTGTTTAAGCATTTTAGCCAAAGCTACATTACTACTATGCCCAGGTCTGTTTGCCACTACATGAGCTTTCATTGGATATCCACTAAGCGCAAGATCACCAATTACATCAAGCAATTTATGACGAGCAGGCTCATTGTTAAACCTTAGCTCTAAATTGTTTAAGTACCCTTCTTTTACAACATCTATTTGTTCTCTTCCGAAAGCTTTTGCAAGTCTTTCCATTTCATCTTTCGTAATAGGTTTGTCTACAACGACTATTGCATTATTTATGTCTCCACCTTTTACAAGATTGTGCTCTAGCAACGCCTCTAGTTCGTGTAAAAAGCAAAATGTGCGACAAGGCGCTATTTCTTTATTAAAGTCGTTAATGTGCTTTAGGTCCGCATGTTGCGTACCCAATACAGGCGAATTAAAATCTATTAAGGTAGTTATCCTGTATTCATTTGCAGGAATTGCCGTAAACTCAGCATTTTTTGTTTCGTCAAAAAAGGAAACAGGCTCTTCTAATGTGTACCAAATTTTTTCTGCGGCTTGTTCTATTACACCAGCATTGGCTATCATTTCAGTAAATGGCATACTACTCCCATCCATTATAGGCACCTCAGGACCATTTATTTCTATCAAGCAATTGTCTATTCCCTTACCTACCAAGGCAGCCAAAACATGTTCAATGGTAGACACTTTTACATTACCCTTTTCTATTGTTGTGCCACGGCTTGTGTCTGTAACCAGGTCGCAATCAGCTTTTATAGGCTCAGAGCCTTCTATATCTGTACGTTTAAAATAAAAGCCCGAATTGATAGGAGCAGGGTTTAAAGTCATTTCCGCTAGTACACCTGTATGTAAGCCAGTGCCAGAAATACTTACAGCTTCACTTAGGGTGTGCTGTTTGTTTTCATTAAAATTTATATCCATGCTACTATATTTCGGTTTGTGGCAAAGATATTTCAATTTTTGGTTGGAAGTTGGTAGAAAGCACCTCTATTTTAAATAGTTGAGGTATTAAGTGCTTGAAACTTTGTACCTATATAAACTTATTGCTTAATATTATTCAGGTTCTTCAAAATGCCTTCTAGGTCTTTCACTCTCTTCTCCAATTCTGGCAACTTGCGCACAAGCGCTTGAATCCTTAGGTTGGATGTATAATCAGAGGCAGGGGTACCAGTTACAGCTGTATTTGGTATGAGGATAGATTTACTAACGCCGCTTTTCGCATTTATTTTGGTGCCATCGGCTATTTGTATATGACCAACAATACCCGCTTGGCCACCAATCATTACATTATTGCCTATTTTTGTGCTGCCGCTAATGCCTGTAAGTGCTGCTACAACTGTATTACAGCCTATTTCAACATTGTGTGCTATTTGTAAGAGGTTGTCGAGTTTTGCTCCTTCTTTTATCAACGTGCTGCCTATGGTGGCTCTATCTATTGTGGTATTACTTCCTATCTCTACTTTATCTTCTATGATTACATTTCCCAACTGGGGCACCTTTTTAAAGCTGCCATCTGCTTGTGGTGCAAAACCAAAACCATCGCTGCCAATAACTACGCCAGCGTGTATCACTACTTTTTGGCCTATAATACAATCATGATAAATTTTTACGCCTGGGTGAATTACAGATCCTTTTCCAATTTGCACATTGTTGCCAATATATGCATTGGGGTAAATTTTTACGTCATCCCCAAGTATGACATTCTCGCCCAAATAAGCAAATGCTCCTATAAAAATATTGTCGCCCTTTTTTACGGTAGCATGTATATAAGAAGGTTCTTGTATGCCTACCATCTGTTCTGCCACTATTCTTTGATATTGCCTAAGCAATAATGCAAAAGCACTATATGCATCCGGCACTTTTATAAGTGTTGCAGCTATCTTTTCTTTTAAAACTTGTGATTCATTGATGATAATGATATCTGCCTTAGTAGAGTATAAGTATTCCTCATATTTAGGGTTAGCTAAAAATGCTAATTGCCCACCTATAGCATCCTCAATTTTTCCAAATGATGTAACTGCTGCATCTGGATTGCCTTCTATACTGCCTTCAACTATTTGTGCTATTTGAGCTGCGGTAAATTGCATTTACTAAAATTAAGTTTTATTTAATGCTAGGATAACAAATATAATATTTTTTAACAATCCCACGTAAACTTTCGTTTACTAGAGCGTCGTCTACCTCTGAGATTGTTTTTATACTTCCATCCTTGTACAAAATGTTGACAGGAGCGTTTTCAAAATCATACGTACTACTCTTTACCTCTCCCGAAAACACGAGCCAACTTGCATCTTCTTCACTCACATTAAACGCTATCGTCGTTTCCATTCTTTTTTGATGCAACAAGTGCTCATTTGCAGGAGCAGAAATATACTGTAATTTTAAAAGCTTTCTATCCAAAATGCCTTTACACATGTAAGACAATATTTTATCGGAATGGCTGCACCATGTTTTTATAGCCATCATTATATCGGCATCATCTATACTACAAAACTGCTGCAGCGTTACATTTTGTAGCGGTTCATTTATGAAACTATTCAAAGGTTGCTGGCATTCTGCGGCAATTAACTTTGCTCTTTTTATAATTCGTTGCAAAGTTTGCTCTGCACTAAGTACTGTTTTGTGCAAATACACTTGCATGTACATAAGCCTGCGTGCTATCAAAAACTTTTCTATAGAATATATCCCTTTTTCTTCTACTACCAACTCACCATTGTGAACGGTTATCATTTTTAGAATTCTATCATAAGGTACGTAACCTTCAACCACGCCACTAAAAAAACTATCTCTTGTTAGATAATCCATCCTGTCAACATCTAGCTGACCACTCACTAACTGATGCAAAAAAATTTTGTGATAGGTCCCATTAAATATTTCAGATGCTATTTGCAGTTTCCCTTCAAACTTTTTATTAAGCTCTTCAATAATAAGTTGTGATATTTTTTCATGATGCACACCTTCTGCAAGCACTTGCTCTAATGCATGTGAGTATGGACCATGGCCAATATCGTGAAGCAAAATAGCAATTTTTGCTGCTTGCTGTTCTTCTACACTTATTTCCACACCCTTGCGCACAAGCTCTTGCAATGCAATACACATAAGATGATATGCACCCAAAGAATGATGCAACCTTGTATGAACAGCACCAGGATAAACCAAATTTGCCATAGCCATTTGTTGTATGCGCCGCAAGCGTTGGTAGTATGGATGTGCTATTATTTGAAAAACAAGCTCATCATCAATAGTTATGAACCCGTATACCGGGTCGTTTATAATTTTATATACAGACATGGAGATAATTAATAATAAATATTTATAAAATATACTTGGTGGTGAAATTAATTGATGTTAAGGAGAAAATGTACAATTAAGGGTTCTGTTAAAAGAAAAACAAAACATTTTAAACAACACTTACTTCTTTTATTAAAATTATATTTGTAGGAACTGTTTTAATTTGTTCTTAAAATATAAAAATACTTTCCACGTTTTAATGTAAATAAAAAGAAATTATGAGCGAAGCAAAAATTCTTTGGGTAGATGATGAAATTGATAGCCTCAATTCTCAAATAATGTTTTTAGAAAATAAAGGATACCACGTAACTACCAAAACAAATGGATTTGATGCTGTGGAATATGTGAAAGAAAACATTGTAGATGTTGTACTAATGGATGAAAGCATGCCAGGCATTACCGGCTTGCAGACCTTGCAACAAATAAAAGAAATAAATAGCAATATCCCAGTGGTGCTTATTACAAAAAACGAGGCAGAAAATATAATGGATGAAGCTATTGGTAGCCAAATAAGCGATTACCTTATAAAACCTGTAAACCCAAACCAGGTTTGGATTTCGCTAAAAAAACTGATAGACAATAAACGATTGGTGGCAGAAAAAACCACATCTGCATACCAGCAAGAATTTAGGAATTTATTTATGGCGCTCAATGATAACCCTAACTATACTGAATGGATGGATTTGTATAAAAAATTAGTGTATTGGGAATTAGAAATGAAGAAAAGCGATAGCCCCGAAATGCAAGAAGTTTTTGCCACACAAAAACAGGAGGCCAATGTAGAGTTTTTTAAATTTATTTCTAAAAATTATGCCTCCTGGGTTGGACCAAAAACTGTAGATGCGCCTATAATGAGCCATACACTTTTAAAATTTAAAGTACTGCCTCACCTTGAAAAAGGGGTTCCTTTATTTTTCGTACTAATAGATAATTTGCGCTACGACCAATGGAAAACAATTCAGCCCATATTTGCAGAAAGTTTTAGGATACACGAAGAAGAAACTTTTTACGCCATACTTCCTACAGCTACACAATATGCACGGAATGCAATTTTTGCTGGTATGCTACCGATAGATATTGAAAAGAATTTTCCACAACAATGGAAAAACGATGACGAAGATGGTGGTAAAAATTTATATGAAGAAGATTTTTTACGTGCTCAATTAAAAAAAATGGGGAAGGGTGATCTAAAGGTTTCTTACACCAAAATAACCAACAACCACGATGGACAAAAAATGGTGGATAATATGCACAACTTTTTACAAAATGATTTAAACGTTATCGTTTATAATTTTGTAGACATGCTAAGCCATGCAAGAACTGAAATGGAAGTGCTAAAAGAATTGGCAGGAGATGAAACAAGCTATAGAAGTATAACCCAAAGCTGGTTCGAACACAGCCCGCTGCACATGGCCTTAAAAAAAATAGCAGATAAAAAACTAAATATGATTGTGGCAACCGACCATGGTAGTACAAGGGTAAAAACCCCTGCAAAAGTTATTGGCGACAAACAAACTACAGCAAACTTGCGCTACAAACATGGACGTAATTTACATTATGAACCAAAAGATGTATTGGCTTTTAGGGATCCTAAGGAAGCCGGTTTACCGGTACCAAATGTGAACTCTTCTTTTGTTTTTGCTAAAGGTGACATTTTCCTTTGCTACCCCAACAATTACAATCATTTTGTGGGTTATTATAAAAATACATTTCAACATGGTGGTGTAAGCTTGGAAGAAATGATAGTGCCTGTAATAAGAATGACAAATAAATAACCACCCATTTTAAACGGTAATTAATTATAATTCTTATTGATACTGCATTTGGCAACAATGCAAATACTTATTACCACTTGTTGAAAAAGTTTTTTTTATTCCTGCTACAAATGTGTGAAGTTGCACTGGAAAAAATACTAGGTAATAAAAAATATGAAGTTTACGCAGCATACCCTTGATAAGATAGAGAAAATTGCAGAAGAAAGTGGATATATCATGCGCTATGAAAGAGGGTCGTTTCAGAGTGGGTATTGTATTTTGCAAGCAAAAAAAGTGGTGGTATTAAATAAGTTTTTGCCTACCGAAGGAAGAATAAATACGATGATAGATTTACTTCCGCAGTTGAACATTAATATAGATGCCCTTACGCATGAAAGCCAAAAACTCTACATGGAGTTGTTAGCTGTAGCCGTTTAAAACATTACACTTATATCATTGATGTTTATATAATGTCTATTCCGCACTTAAAAATTTCTTTCCTCGGCACTGGTACTAGTAGTGGCGTGCCCATGATTGGTTGTGAGTGTGAAGTTTGTCTTTCCTCAAATAGCAAAGACAAACGCTTACGAAGCAGCATAATGGTAGCATACAATAATAGCAATATTATTGTAGATACCACTCCTGATTTTCGATACCAGATGCTTAGAGAAAAAGTGAAAAAATTAGATGCTGTATTATTTACCCACCCCCACAAAGACCATATTGCAGGGTTAGATGACATAAGGGCATTTAATTTTATAAGCGAAAAGCCAATTGATGTTTATGCCAATGAGCTTACGCAAATAGCATTAAAGAGAGAATTTTATTACGTTTTTGCAGAGCATAAATACCCTGGTGTACCAGACATCAATTTGATTGATATTAACAGCGACAATTTTGTTATAGATGGATTAACAATAACACCGATTAAAACTTGGCATTTACATATGCCTGTACTTGGTTTTAGGTTTGGAGATTTTACTTACATAACAGATGCAAATAGAATAGAGCCTGCTGAAAAAGAAAAAATAAGCGGTAGCAAAATACTTGTACTTAATGCACTTAGACACAAAGAGCACATCTCTCATTTTACTTTGCAACAAGCAATTGATTTAGGCAGAGAACTTGAAATACCGCAAGTGTATTTTACACATATAAGCCACCAACTTGGCTTACACGATGTTGTAATGAAAAGCTTGACACCCGGTTTTTCTTTGGCTTGGGATGGGTTAAAAATAACTTTATAATAATACTTTTCGCCTAAATTATAAAAATACTTTTCTTCTTTTAATATTTGTGTTACCTGCTTTATAAATTAATTAGGATTTAGTTAAAAATAAATGAACTTTACCATAATTATTAGGTAAAAGGTACTTCTTAAAAGTGTAATTTTTACGTTGTTATTACCAAACCAAAACCACATCAAATGAAAAAACTAACCCACCTATCCCAAAATTTTATTTTTTTGTTATCATTATTTTCTAATTGCTATGCACAAAAAATAAATGGAACCATTACTGATGCAATTACAGGTAAAGGAGTTTCCTCAGCTACTATTCTTGTTAAAGGAAAAAATACTGGAACATCTTCCAATACAAATGGTTCATTTATTATCAAAGCAAACAACGGCGACGTACTTGTTGTAACAGCAACAGGATACTCAAATGAAGAAGTAACAGCTAGCGAAAATGTAAGCATTGTACTACAACCAAAATCAACTGATCTTACTGATGTAGTTGTTGTAGGTACTCGAGGAGCTGCTAGAGCAAAAACAGAAACTGCAGTGCCGGTAGATGTAATAAAAATAAACCAAGTGGGTGCGCCTACAGCTAAAATGGATCTCACCTCTGTGCTAAACATGGCAGCACCTTCTTTTAACTATAACAAACAAAGTGGATCCGATGGTGCAGACCATGTAGATTTAGGAACACTGCGTGGCCTTGGCCCTGACCAAACATTGGTACTAATAAATGGTAAACGTCGTCACACAACTGCATTGGTTGGTTTGTTTGGCACAAGAGGAAAGGGTAGTACAGGAACAGATTTAAATGCTTTCCCGCAATCTGCTGTAGATAGAATAGAAATTTTACGAGATGGCGCATCTGCACAATATGGTAGTGATGCTATCGCCGGTGTTATCAATATCGTTCTTAAAAAAGATATTAACCATTGGACAGTAAATGCAGGTTGGGCTGGTTATTATGATACAAAATTTAATGCTGCTAAGTTTAACCAAGGCAACCAATATGTAAGTGGTAATAAAATAGACGGTCAACAGTTTTCACTTTCTGCAACCAATGGCTTTTCAATAGGTAACAATGGAGGGTTTGCAAGTTTTGCATTAAACTTACTTACTCAAGGTAAAACATATAGGCAAGCAGATACAACAAATTGGAGAACAGATAAAAACGCTCTGCCCTTTAACAGAGGAAGAAGGGCGAATGGTGATGGTTCTGTAAATACTTATGGTGCATCATACAACATGGAGCTTCCAATAAAAGATAGCAGATCTACTTTTTACTCTTTTGCTACAGTAAACACAAAAGAAAGTGATGCCTTTGCATACTCTCGTAATTTTAGTGCAAAGCCAGAGCGTTTTCCTGTAACAGCAGGTGGTACTTTAATTTTTGTACCAAGTATAATGCAGAAAACTAACGACGGCGAAACCTACTACAATCCGCATATTGGTACAAACATTAATGATGCAGCTATTGCCCTTGGTTTAAAAGGAACAAGTGTGAGAAACTGGAACTGGGATGCTAGTGTAACCACAGGAAAAAACGATTTTCAATTTAATGGTAGTGGCACTTTCAATGCATCAGATTTAGGAAATATTAAGAAGACTAGTTTTGACGATGGTGGTTTTAGATTTAGACAAACTACCGTTAATTTAGATTTTAGTAAATCATTTAAACAAATTGCTAGCGGTTTAAATATTGGTTATGGTTTTGAATATCGCAGCGAAAAATATCGCATCAATAAAGGTGAAGAGGCTTCCTATGCAGGGTATTATTCTGGAAACATTACATTTCCTAATTTAGACCCTACTAACAATAGCAAGCCTTTGGCCATAGGAGCACAAGGCTTTCCCGGCTTTAGCCCAAATGATACAGTAACAGCTACACGCAACAACTTTAGTGCATATGTTGATGGAGAATTAAATATTACAAAAGCCTGGTTGGTGGATGTTGCAGTGAGGGCAGAAAATTATTCTGACTTTGGAAGTGTAATAAACTACAAAGTTGCAAGTAGAATAAAAGCAAAGGATAATTTAAACATCAGGGGTTCATTCAGTACAGGGTTCAGAGCCCCATCATTACAACAATTAAATTTTAGTAACACACTTACTTCCTTTAATGGGGGGCAGCTGGTTCAGAATAGAATAGCAAGAAACGGTGATGCACTTTCTTCCACAGCCGGTATTCCAAACCTAAAAGAAGAAACCTCTTTTAATACCAGTTTAGGTTTTGCTTGGAAACCAATAAAAGGTTTTACAGTAACAGTAGATGGGTATTTAGTAAAGGTAAAAGATAGGGTTGTACTCTCAGGTAATTTTAGCCAGTACGATCCTACATTACCATCTTCACTTACTTCGCAAATGGCTTCTTTAGGTGTAGATAATGCACAGTTTCTTACCAATGCAGTAAATACAACTAATACAGGTGTAGATATTGTTGCTGACTATACCAAAAAATGGAGCGACAAAACGATTAGGTTTTTATTGGCAGGAAATATCCAAAAAATGAAAGTTGATAAAGTTAATGTGCCCGCTGCGCTAAATGGAACTAAACTAGGACAAAAAACTTTTTATAGCGATAGAGAGGAATCTTTACTAAAGGCATCGGCTCCAGCATCAAAAATAACTTTAGGCTCTCAATTTAATTGTAAAAAATGGGGTACGGGTTTAACAATTACCTCTTTTGGAGCAATAAAAATTTTAGGCTTTGGTACAGGTACTGCTGTAAATCCAAATTATGCAGGTATTAGTCCGCAGCTTCCTGATGATAACACTGGTGTTTTAATTCCTGATGTGGCAAATTATAAAACAAAAGTAGTTGCTGATATTTTTGTGTCGTACAAGTTTTCCAAACATATTAGTCTATTTATTGGGGCAGATAATGTATTAAACAATCATCCAAACTTTAGTGCAGACCCAAGAGCAAAACAATCTTTCCTTGATAATAGTGGAAACGAAACCGGTGGCCCATGGGATGCTGTACAAATGGGGTATAACGGAAGAAAATTATTTACAAGATTGGTTTTTGATTTTTAAATTAAGCACTCATTAATTAATAAAAGGGTTGGTAGCTTAGTTAAGTTATCAACCCTTTTATAAAACTTATAAGATGAAATGTTTTTTTAAAAAATGCTTACTTATCGTTATTGCATTGGTGTTCGTTTGCAACCTTTATGCTCAAAATAAAATAGTAGTATTTCAAACAGATTTTGGTTTAAAAGATGGAGCGGTATCTGCTATGAAGGGTGTGGCAATGGGTGTAGATGTAGACTTAAAACTGTTTGATCTTACACATGAAATACCGGCGTACAATATTTGGGAGGCTGCATATAGGCTAGAACAAACTATGCAATATTGGCCAAAAGGCACCGTTTTTGTTTCAGTAGTAGACCCGGGTGTTGGTACCAACAGAAAATCTGTTGTACTAAAAACAAAGACCGGACAATTTGTTGTGGGGCCAGATAATGGAACCTTTACACTCATTGCCCAATCTCAAGGAATAGAAGCTGTAAGAGAAATAGATGAAACAACGAACAGAAGATTTGGCTCAGAAAAATCATATACTTTTCACGGGAGAGATGTATATGCATACACTGCTGCAAGATTAGCTTCTGGTAAAATAACACTTGAGCAAGTGGGAAAAGTGTTACCAAATGAAGTAGTAAATATTGCTTACCAAAAAGCAACTATAGAAGGCAAAAAGTTAAAAGGGACTATTGTAATTTTAGATGTACAATACGGCAACATTTGGACAAATATTACTGATGAATTATTCAAAACCCTACATGTAACAATTGGAGATAAAATACATGTTGCTATTTACAAAAATCAAGTAAAAAAGTATGAAGCTGACATGCCTTATGCAAACACATTTGGCAGCGTACCAAAAAAAAGTGCTTTGCTATACCTCAATAGTTTATTACAAGTTTCTATTGCTTTAAATATGGGGAACTTTTCTACTATAAATAAAATATATAGTGGCAGTGAATGGACTGTGGAGATAACTAAAAAATGATTTGGAAAATTATTGCTGTTAAAAGATATTTCTGACGCTATTAAAAGTGCTTGATTAATATTTCGATTTTATAAAACAAACTAATGAATCAATAAATTATTATGGATGATATGATAAGCTTACAATAAAATTGACTAACATCAAAAATTTGTGAATGAAATAATATATGCTAGCAAGTAACATGGATAACTGTAACATAGATTATTAAAAATAAAAATATCTTTGCCGCAAGAATGCTTTTTACGTAATTATTTTCGTGGTCAATGTTCTTTATAAGCATATATAGTGAGTCCGTTTTTATAAAATGTAAAAAATTTATTTGAGCTACACTTTTGTAAAACCATATAGAGCATTAACAACTTTAAAGAAAATATTTAAAACAGATTAAAAATATGCCATCAGGATTTTTTGCTTTATTAGATGATATTGCGGCACTAGTAAAAGTGAGTGCTGCTAGTTTGGATGATGTACCGGCACAGGTTGCAAAAACCACAGGTAAAGTATCGGGTATTGTGATAGATGATACAGCCGTAACACCCAAGTATGTAGTGGGGCTCGATCCCAAACGTGAACTATCTATAATTTTTCAAATTGCAAAAAAATCCCTTTTCAATAAACTAATTATATTAAGCCCTGCGGCTTTGGTATTGGGTTATTTTGCTCCATGGGCTATTTCGCCCATATTAATGCTTGGCGGTTCTTATTTGTGTTTTGAAGGCTACGAAAAAGTAGCGCAAATGTTTGGTGCAGGGCATAAAAAAAATATAGATATAGAAGCGTTAGAAGTAATTACACCTGAGGATTTAGAAAAACAAAGAGTGGCAGGGGCCGTACGTACTGACATTATTTTATCGGCCGAAATTATGGCTATTGCCTACAGCCAAGTGGCAGATAAGCCAATTACAAACCAAATTGTGGTGATGTTGGCAGTGGCCATTTTTATTACTGTGGCTGTTTATGGCTTTGTTGGGCTTATTGTAAAAGCAGACGATATTGGATTACATTTAGCAAAAGATAAGTTTCACCCAGCAATGCAAAAGTTTGGACAAGGGATAGTAAACTTTATGCCCAAATTCTTAACTGTATTAAGTTATGTAGGCACAGCTGCTATGCTTTGGGTAGGTGCAGAAATTGTGTTGCATGGCATTCCGTTTACCAATCATTTGCTACACAATTTAGAGGGTGCACTTAATAATATTCCTGCAATTGCATGGTTTGCTAAGGCAATTAGTTGCGCTATTGTAGGTTTGTTTATTGGGTTTATTGTGGAAAAAATAGTGATCATTGCAAAAATGGTTTTTGGTAAAAAAGGCTAGTCATTTGAAAGAAAATATCTCAATAAAAGTTTTTAATAGTTTTTACAAATTAGTTATTGAGTAGTAAACCTTTTTCTTTTAAGCTTCTCCGCTTCAAAATCTTATATATACATAAGTGCCATAAAGTGTAAACTTTTGTTGTAGGACAGCAGCAGAGGCAGCATGAGATAAGCAACGAAGCAGTGGTGGCGCATAGAGTTTTTATTTGAACTTTATGAAAAATATACTGCGGATTTGTTTACAACACAAAAAACAAAAGCAAAAAAAATTACCAAAACAAAATAAATAAAATGCGTTTAATTGAATTAAAAAACAGGCCCGAAATTACAACAGATAGCAAGCTTAGTAAAGCTTATAACCAATTTGGTGCACTACTAACAGATTTAAAACATCGGGAGTTAAATGAAAATGTTATTAGCATCATTAACAATGCTGTTACCGAAATTAATTCGTCAACCCTTGTGGACAACGATTTAAAAAAATTGGTAAAAAAATACGAAACCGTTATTGTAAAGCAACTTGAGAAGCAACATAAGATAGTTCCACAAAAATATTATCAAACACTTTGGATGATGTTTGGCTTTACAGCCTTTGGCCTTCCACTTGGAGTAATATTTGGTTACATAATGAAAAATATGGGATTACTTGGCCTAGGTCTTCCTTTTGGAATGGTTCTTGGTTTAATTGTAGGTTCCCGAATGGACGCAAAAGCATTAGCTGAGGGCCGACAATTAGGTGTTGAAATAAAAAATTAATCCCTACAAAAAAGATGAAAAGCATAAAGGGACGTACTAATAGTGCGGCTCGTTTTTAAATTACCTAAGCTTTAAAGGTTAAATTTTTTTAAAGATTGCCGCATCATACACATTATAATCAATATTTCCGCTTTTAGGTATAGCCATGTTTTAGGATTATAAATTTTTTAACTTTTCCGTTTATTTAAAACATACACAATGAAACAAAAAATTTTATTTTACCTGCCTGCATTTATTATTTTATTTTTTAATTACAAACTTTCCCTAGCATATATAATGTTTGTTACCTTATTTTTTTTAGTAAAAGAAAAAACCAATTTGTTTAAAAAAAGCTAAACCGTGTATTTTTAGTTCGTGGTCTGTGTGACTCTTTCTCTACATCTTCCTTGTTTGGTTTTACAACCTGCTGCTTACTTGTAATTTTTAATAATTGATGGGTAAGTACCAAATAACGCACAAGGTAAAGCAGAAATAAAATATTGATTATTGCTAACTTCTCTGTGTATGCATGGATATGAAAAATTGAAAACAAAAAAGAATTATACTAAGAGATAATTTGCCTACAAGAAACTAACTTGTACCAATAATAAAACTACTCAATAAATACGCTCATGAAATCTTACGACAGCAATACTACTTGGAAGCAATTAAACGAATTGTTACCTGCAGATTTTCAAATGAAAGATAATAACCTGCCCGTAGAAGAAAGTTGGGAGTGGAGAGGAAACAACATGCACATTGATAGATACCAAAATACAGCCGCCAAGTATAGAATTTTTCTACACCATGGCGTAGGAACAAATGGCCGACAATTAAATATGATTTTTGGGCACAAAATGGCAGCACTTGGTTACGAAGTGGTAGCAATTGATAACTTAGGCTATGGCCTTACAGAGGTAAACCAAAAAGATATTTTATATCAAGATTGGATACAGAGTTTTACTGATTTTATAACCGCAGAAAATAAGAGAGATTATAAAAAAACTATTCTGTATGGATTGAGCGCAGGCGGTATGCTTGTGTACAGTGTGGCTTGCCATTTAAAAGAAGTGCATGGTATTATAGGAATGTGCTTTTTAAAAAATGATGATAAACGGGTGCAATATGCTACGGTAAAATATCCTCAAACAAATTGGTTGGCATTACCTCTATTGCGCTCATTGTGTAGCCTTGGTTTTGGTAAAACACGCATACCAATTAAAGGACTTTCTAAAATGAATGATCTTGTAAATAACAAAAAAGCACTCGATATTTTTTTAGCAGATGAGCTTTCTGCAAACAGCCGTGTGCAAATACAATTTATTTATTCATTTGTTACCTATGCCTTACCAATACCTGTAACCGAATTTAATAAATGCCCCATACTGCTTACCCAACCAGATAAAGACACATGGACCCCTCTTGCTGTAAGCCAAATTTCAATGGACGGTATAAAGGCTCCTTTTGCAATTAAAATATTAGAAGATGCAGGGCACTATCCAATGGAAGAAAAAGGGCTAAGGCAGCTTGTTGCTTACTCAGATGAATTTATTCAAGCATTAAACTAATTTAAGATCTGCCACTACATAAAATTTGTAGCTTAACAAACTAATTTCTTTGCTAAAGAAATATAAATTCTCTCATCCTTAACCTCAGGCCATAAAACAAATTATTATACCCAACAAAATTGATCACCTATTACACACCACTATTTTAGTAAAAAAAGCAAACGCTCTTTCGATAAATATTTGGAAGTAATAATTAGCCGTGCATAAATAATTTATTATGATTCCGAAATTAATTTTAAGCATATTCGTTGCGTACCACCAATAAAAAGCGCCGGCAAATGTTGGAAATATAGCTTTGTTGTTGCTAATATAGCTAAACATATTTATTTTCATTTTCCTTTTAGTAAGGCATAAAACCATAATCAAAAAAAACGAGATTTTGTTACGCTCACTTACTTTTCATAACTTTAAACTAACAACTAAATGCTTTAACAAATTTAATTACTTACTTAAAGCTTCGTCTTTAAAAATTTTTTAACAAAGGCCAATTAAGTTACAAATTAAGATAAATGATAAAGAAATTTATACTGCTCATTATTTGCCTATGCTGGTATGCCGCCTTTAGTCAAAAAATTACTGGCGTTGTAAAAGGTGAGGAGGCAAGTTTTTTATCAGGCTGTACAGTAAATATTTCAACTATTGATACAAAAAAAATCATCAAACTAAATATAACAAACAATAGTGGTGTATACTATTTTGATAAAATTCCAGTAGGAAAATATCAACTTACCGCATCTTATATTGGTTATGATAATTTTTCAACTTTAATTTCACTGAAAGAAAATGAAACTTTAACAGTACCTGCCATTGTTTTGAAAAAAATTAAAAACAATTTAGCAGAAGTGGTAGTAAAATCGGTGAAGCCGATGGTGGAGGTAAAAGCAGATAGAATGGTAGTAAATGTAGAGGGCACTATCAATGCAATAGGTACAGATGCGCTTGAGTTAATAAGAAAATCGCCTGGAGTGTCGGTAGATAAAGACGATGCTATACAAATAAGCGGAAAGGCGGGAGCACAAATTTATATAGATGGTAAAGCGAGTCCACTTTCAGGAGAAGATTTAAGCAACTATTTAAAGTCATTACAATCTTCGCAAATTGAAGCACTCGAAATAATTACAAACCCTAGTGCAAAATATGAAGCAGCCGGCAATGCGGGCATTATAAATATCAGGCTAAAGAAAAACAAAAACTTAGGCAGCAATGGCAATGTTAGCGGAGGCTACAGTGTGGGTATTTTCAGTAAATATAATGCTGCTATTGGGTTAAATAGTAGAACTAAAAAACTCAACTTGTTTGGGAGCTATAATTTTAATCAAGCGCTAAACGTTTTAGATTTTAGGCTAGAGCGTTTTATCGGAGATACTTTGTTTGATTTAAAATCTATCAGGAAATTTGACAATTTAGTTCACGGTTTTAAGTGGGGCGCAGACTTTTTTGTAAACAAAAAAAGTACACTAGGTATATTAATGAATGGCAACTTTACCAACGCAAAGCAAACTGCTTTTAGTACAACCCCTATTGTAGCATTAGTATCAAACACAGTTACAAAAATATTGGTATCAGATAATGTGCAAAAAGGCAACAACAATAACTTAAATTTTAATGCAAATTATAAATATGCAGGTACAGATAATGCTAGCTTAAATGTAGATGCCGATTATGGCGTATTTAACATTACTAGAGATTTGTACCAGCCTAATGTGTATTATAATGCAGCCAATACGGCCATTTTAAGCGAAGCTAATTTCAACTTAGTCTCTAGAGCTGATATATCCATATACTCTCTTAAAATAGATTTTGAAAAGCCGGTTGCCAATGGTGTTTTAGGGATGGGGCTTAAAACATCATATGTAACGAGCTTTAATAATTTTAAAAGATATGATGTGTTGAGTGCACAACTAAAAACTTTTGATAGTACAAAAAGCAATCAATTTGATTATAAAGAAAACATAAATGCATTGTATGTTAATTACAATCGAAATTGGAAATACATACAACTACAGGCCGGATTAAGGGGAGAGCAAACTATTTCTAATGGTTCCTCCTATCCATTATTTAGAAACACCGCAATTAACTATGCTAACAATAACCCTTTTAAAAGAAATTACATAAACCTTTTTCCTTCTGTTGGTATTAGCTTTATTAAAAACCCTAATTCGCTTTGGAATATTAATATTGGGCGGCGGGTAGATAGGCCAAACTATCAGGACCTAAACCCTTTTGAATATAAATTAGACGAATACTCTTATAGAAGAGGAAATACAGAATTAATGCCTCAATTCTCTTACAATATTGCTATCACCAACACGTATCATAAAATATTTATTTCAAAATTAAGTTACAGCAAAATAACAAATCTAATAAGCCAAATAGTAGATACAATAGAAAAGAGTAAAAATTTTATTTCTCCAAGAAATATTGCTTCGCAACAGTTGGTTGCATTTTTTGCAAGTTATCAATATCAAAAAAAATGGTACACAAGTTTTATAACCTCCAATGCTTTTTATACCAACTTTAAAGCAAACTTTGGTGGTGCCCAAAGGTCTATAAATAGAAGTGCCTTTGCATTAATTGCCACCTGGCAAAATAGTTTTAAACTACCACGTAACTGGGTTGTAGAAGGAAATGCAAATTATAGTTCTCCTACAGTAAATGGCATTTTTAATGAGAAAGTAAAATGGGGAATTGATGCGGGTGCACAAAAAAGTATTTTAAAAGGGCTAGGTAATATTAAATTTTCTGTAACAGATATTTTTTGGACAAATTTTGATAGAAATGTGGGCATTTTTGCCGGCCAAAATGTAACCGGATATTTTAGAAGAGAGTCCCGTTTGTTTAAAATTAATTTTAGTTACCGCTTTGGAAACAATCAGGTAAAAGCTAGTAGAAATCGCTCTTCGGGTACTGAAGAAGAAATTAAGCGCTCACAAAATGGAGGAGGGTAAATTAACTTGGAAGAAAAATTTTTTTTAATAACGTGAGAAATATTTCTTCCCGTGCTTTTTTTATTTTCATTGATGGGTTCTTTATATCCACCAACTTTATTCAACTTTTATCTCACTTGGCTAGTTGGCCAACTAACAAAATATTTTTAAACAAGAATGTGTACCTTAACCTTCACAATTTAAACAATTAAAATATTTCCTTATGAACAATGACATTTTAATAACAACGAGCAATGCTTTAGAAGGTTATAAAGTAAAAAAACAATTAGGGCTTGTGAGAGGCATAACTGTAAGATCTCGAAGTATAGTTGGAAATATAGCCGGGGGCTTTATGACAATCTTTGGTGGTAAAAGTACCATCTACACAGAGCTTTGTGAACGTGCACGAGAAGAAGCCCTGCAATTGATGATAAACCACGGCAAAGAAATGGGTTGTAATGCCATTATAAATATGCGCTACGATGCCAATGAAGTAATGAGCGGCCTTACAGAAGTACTAGCTTACGGCACAGCCGTATATGTTGAAAAAGCTGAATAGCCAATCTAAAAAAACATTAAAATGCTTTAACTCTTTTTTTAAACGAAGTAAAAGCTAAAAACAAGAATTATGCCTCCTTATTTTTCAAAATAATGAGGGATATTAAATCAAGATCTTCGAAATAAAAATAATTTTATTACTACTTTTCACTGTGCTTGATATTACCAAACCGCTATGAAAAATTTATATTGATCGAGAAGTAACTCGTAAATCTTTGGGTAATTAATCACTAAACCTTTTGCAATTCTTCCCAATACTCCGCAGCTCTTCTTGTATGTGGTATTACAATAGTGCCTCCAACAATATTAGCTACTGCAAATAGTTCATATATTTCTTCAGTGCTTACGTTTAATTCGTGTGCTTTCCCTAAGTGGTATTTTATACAATCATCACAACGCAAAACCATACTTGCAACCAAGCCGAGCAACTCTTTTGTTTTTATATCTAATGCGCCTGCTGCATATGTGTTGGTATCTAAATTCCACAAACGCTTTATAACTAAGTTTTCTTTACTTAGTATTACATCGTTCATTTTTGTACGGTACTCGTTAAACTCATTTACTATATTGCTCATATCTTTTTTTGCGAAGGTAAATATTTAGGTTGTAGCTATAATAGTTTCTCAAAAAAAACAGCATTGGGCTCAGGGTTAAAATAGTAGGGCTCTATTTCGTAAAACCCAAATTTCGTGTATAAATTTATGGCCGAAGTCATATTGGCTAAAGTGTCTAACCGTATTTTTTTATACCCTACTTCTATAGCAAAATTAATGGCTTTGCTAAGCAAGGCTTCTCCAAGCCCTTCGTTTCTATTATTTGCTTTTACAAACATGCGTTTTAACTCCGCTATATTTTCGCCTTTATTTCTTACCGCTACGCAACCAATATATTTTTCTTCCTTTTTTGCTAATAAAATTATTCCATAAGGTGCTCCGTACACTTCTTTAAGTTGTAAAAGTTCATCATCAAAATTTTGAAAACACAAATCAATATTAAGCCATTCGGCATATTCAGTGAACAAAGCTACTGATGCTTCATAATCTCTATCTATTTTAGCAATTATTATGTTATGCATTTGATTTTTTATTTGCTAAAAACACGCCTCCAAAAATAAGCGCTGCTGCCAACACTTTATATAAGTCTAGTTTTTCTCCTAAAAAAACGATGGCAATTGCGGCACCAAAAAAAGGTTGTGAGTAAATATAAGACCCCGCTACTGATGCGCCTAATATCTTAATACCATAAATATTAAAAAGATATGCTAGGAAAGTGCCTAATATTACTACCGTGGCAAGCATCAGACAACCTTTTAAATTATACGTTTGCCATTGTATTTCTGCAAATTCGCTCCAGCAAAATGGCAACATCATAACAACGCCAAGGCTAAAAACTATTCGCAAAACCATAATAGGGTTATACTCAATTATAAGCGGCTTTACAAGTATAAAATAAAAAGTATAAAAGACCGCATTGAGTAAAATTAATATATCACCCATTACAATATCGTTGCCGTTTCCTGTTTGCTTTGTTGCCAGAATTAATACCATTGCTCCGCTTACTCCCAGCATTAGTCCGAAAATTTTATAAATTGTGAGCTTTTCTTTAAGCAACCAGGCTGCAATAAATGTAATAAGTATTGGCGTGATAAGAATTAGTAGCGAAGCATGAATAGAATAAGTAAGAGAAAGGCCCTTTATAAACAATAACTGGTTTAGTGAAATGCCCAAAACTGAGCATAATAAAAAGCGCCCATAATCTTTTTTTTGAATCTTCTTTTTTTCGGGGGCAAATAAATACAAGACCCACAATAATATTGCTGTAACAGCCGCCCTTATCAAGTTTAATCCAAAGGGTTTAATAAAGCCTTCATTAATTAAAGATTTAACTACAGTAAAATTTATAGCGAAAAAAATATTTGTTGCAAATAATGCTAAGTGGGCTTTTGTTGTAGATTTCAAGCTTTCGGTTTATTATGGCTGCAAAGGTAATATGAAGTTTGAGAATAAAATAAAGAACTGCTTTATTCATTTTATAAACCATTTAGGATATGCATTTTTTTCTACTCTGCCACTTCTTTCAATGTATAAGCCTTCAAAAATATAGCCCCTAAATTTTTATACGGTGGCACATAGCTTTCCCAGCTATCTCTTACTGCTTTGCTTTGGTCTCTTGAAAACATTTGTGTAAGGCTCTGCCACATTTTGCGCCACGATAAATCTGCGTTAGCGGTAAATACTTGGTTTATGTAGGAAAGTATGGGCTTGTTTATATCGCCTGCACCTATTTCTTTTGTAGAAACTATGTGTGCATCGGGGTTTATCTCTAATATTTTATTTAGGTTTTGATAACCTCCGCAAGAGCCAAGTAAAACTATTTTTGCATCGCCAGGCATACGGTCAATAGTGCGCTCTAGCCAGTAGCTATGTCCTCGATGTACCACAACATTTGGTTTTACTTTTATTTCCTTAAAATACTTAAGCAAGTGTATTTGTGCGGTATCGTCTAAGTTTGCATCGTTATCCAAAGGCTTGTTTGCAAACACCAATACGTTCCCCCTTATGGATACAGCTTCCATCCATTCCTTTTTATCCGTCACTTTCCACTCTTTGGGTGAAAATGAATTTCTAAAAGCTGGGTAAAATGTTTTACCGTCTTTGTCTCCATAAAAAAACACTTGCTCAACAATTTTACCTTTTTCATTTTGTACGTATTTATTAGCCACGTCAAAAATAGGTGGGATGCCAAGCTCGTTTGTAAGGTTCACCGTGGAGTCCTTGAGTGAAAGAAAAACAGTTTTCAATAAACTATAAATTATTTTTCCTCTTTTATTACTAGTTGCTATTGCATCGCTTTCTTTATCCTTTATATTCTGTAATATACTAGCTTGTAAATTTTTATCCGTAATACTACTGTATGCGTCTGCTACATCTACCGCATCTTCCAATGGACTAATGTCTAAGCCGCTCACAAATGCTGTCATGGTTATTTCAGATCTGCTAGAAGGCATTAGTTTTAAAAATGTATCTAGCTTATTATAATTAGCGGCCATTTTTATAAACTTCCTAAAATGATCAAAATTTACTGAGAGCAATAAGGAGTCTGTACGGGGTTTTGCTCCCATAAGTTGTAGCATTCGGTTAAAGGTATGTTTGTAACTACTTGTATAAATTTCGTTTTCACACATTACCATCATATAATACAACTCCGAGGGCGACAGCGGTTGTATCGCCTTCATTCTAATAGTCAGGTTGTTTGCTTCGTGTAGGTTATTTATTTGGCTTACAAAATGTTCAATTGATTTATTTTTTAGCATAGCCAATAATCCATTGGCTCCGTTATATGCAATAGCAGTATCATAAGTTGGCTTACCCATTCTTTTGGAATATGCTACAGCGGTTTTTACCAATAATTTATAATATCCAATACTATCATAGCCATCTACCCCATTGCCCACTAATTTTTTTATGCTGTCTATGCTTTGGCGTTCATTTAAAATATCATCCAAAAAAGGAAAATAAAATAATGCATTTTCTGTTTGGCTTAGTTGTGCAATTTGCATTACCATTTTATCCTTACTGGCGTGTATCAATTTACCAAGTGGAGAGTTTTTAGATTGTGCAAACGAGTATAATTTTACAGGATTGTTTCTGCAGGCAATCGCTATTAAACTATCTGCAAATGGTTCTTCTGCAAAAGGAAAAATAGTAGATAAAATTTTATCGTGATTTGCATGGGCATATTTCAAATAAAGAATTGCATTTGCTGCTTTTACATCCGTTTTATCTACCAATAATTGCTGAATTATTTTTCCTATACTGTAAGATTGGTTTTGCAATAATGGTAAAATTGATCGTTTTTCTACCTTTGCCCTCAAAGTCTTCTCAAACTCATCTAAAAAAATCGGTAAGTCTGTAATCCGTAGTTCCTTTTCTTTTAAGCTAATCCTAAAATAAAACAAAGCGTCTGCAATTAATTTCAAGTAGCCAACCTTGTCGTTATTTGTAGGCATTTGAAGCTCATTTGTTTCTATCCACTGTCTCCATTCATTTGGCTTTCTAAACAACACATCAGTAAGTTGGCTATTTATTACGTCGTTATTGCCAGCCCTTATAATACCGTCCTCTTTTCCGTCTAATTTATCATACAAGATTTGCTCTTTAAGAATATCTTCATGCCTTGTTTTTCTACTTAGGGGTATATTTGAGGTATCGCCAAAGGCGAACACTGCAAAAACAATAAAGAACATAGAGGCCGTAAGTAATAATTTCTTCATAATAATCTGTTCTAATGCAAAGATGGTGCAAATTTTATACTTATTTATGATATAGACTGTTAAGTTCTGCCTTAAGTTGCCTTGGGCTTAACAATTTAATAATGCAAAAACGTTACCATAACTGAGATGCCCCTCAAATAGATACTTTACTTTTGCGTAACAATTTAATTATGAGCCTAGCTAAAAAAATTCTCATAGCCGACGATGAGCCAGATATTCTTGAGATTCTTTCCTTTAATTTAAAAGGAGAGGGATATGAAGTAATAACTGCCAAAAACGGTGACGAGGCTATTGAGAAAGCAAAACAGAACAAGCCGGATCTTATTATTTTAGACGTAATGATGCCCAATAAAAATGGGATAGAGGTTTGTAATATTTTACGTTCCCAACCCGAATATGCTGCTACCATCATCATTTTTCTTACAGCTATGAGCGATGAAAGTACGGAAATAAAAGGGCTGGAAACTGGTGCGGATGATTATATTGCAAAACCCATAAGTCCGAAGGTTTTACTGAGCAAGGTAAATGCACTTTTTCGTCGTATAAACAACGAAGGCCCAGCAGTTTTAAAAGTGGGTGACTTTCAAATAGACAGGGAAAAGTATATTGTATATTTAAAAGGAGAAGAAATTATTTTGGCACGTAAGGAATTTGAATTGGTAGCCTTGCTAGCATCAAAGCCAGGCAAAGTTTTCTTACGCAATGAAATATTGAAGAGAATTTGGGGAACAGAAGTAATTGTAGGAGATAGAACCATTGATGTTCATATACGAAAGATAAGGCAAAAGTTGGGCGAAGACTGTATTAGTACCGTAAAGGGTGTGGGGTATAAATTTGAAGTGTGAGAACAGTGAGCAGTGGGCAGTTGCCAATTGGCAGTGTGTAAATAGCCCTTTGATTTGCCAACTTCTTTTTACAAACTACCAACTGCATTTAGCAAACGGCCAATTTCCAACTGCCTCTGCAAACTGCCAATTGCTTTCTGCCAACTGCTTTCTGCTTTTCTTGTATCTTGCAGCCAACATAGTACTAAATGCCTTCTACTAAAAATTTATCTCCACAACAATTATCAGCCATCACTGCTGCGGTTTTATCAATACCCATTTGTTTAATTATATATCTAATCAGTAAAACTTGGTTGGAAGCTATTGTA
>JANMFB010000386.1:0-3843 GCA_031377605.1 Ferruginibacter sp. | reverse complement strand
CATATATATTGAAAAGTACCATAGGCAAGAGCTTGGCCACGGCAAAATCATTTTTGCAAAGGCTTCTACAAGCACACGCTAAAGGTTTTAAATACTAAAGCTTCAAAATGTAATTAGTACAACGAATAAAATTTAGGTATTAAATTGTTAAGCTCTGGTATTGTGAGCATTAAGCTTCTTAACAAGATTTAAAAACTATTTAGCATTACAAAATCTAACAAATAAGAAAAGTAGCATAAGGATTTGCTGCCGAGCCTAGCCCTGATAGTAGTGGCTATACTTTTGTGAGGAACGAACAAAAGGTAGTATAGAATAGCAGGAAACAACTGTTGAGTAAGATTACCGCTGATGACGCTTCCTTGTTAGATATAAGATTAAAGATAAAACTCCTTAAATGTTTGAAATAAAAAATGGCAAAAGCTAAAAAATAAATTTTTGACTTTAGCCCAAAATCTTTTGTTTTATATCTAACATCTTTTGTCTAGCATCTACCTAATTCCTCAGAGGCTTTCCTGTTTTCAAAATACTCTGTATTCTTTCCAGTGTTTTCTTTTCGCCCGTGAGGCTTAAGAATGCTTCTCGTTCTACGTTTAATAAATATTGTTCACTTACCAATGATTGCTCGCTAAGGTCGCCACCACACATTACATAGGCAAGTTTTTTTGCAACAGTTACATCATGATCAGTAGCATACTTACCTCTATGCATAGCGTTTATACCTGCATACATTGCACCCAAGCCTGCTCGACCAAGCACTTTAATGTCGGTACGTTGTGTTGGCATTACATAACCAGCTTCGAACAAATCTATCACTGCTTTTTTAGCATCGGCAATGCGTCTTCCTATATTCATGCAAACTTCGTCAATGCCTTTACGGTAAATTCCGAGTTCATATGCTTCGTGAGCAGATGTAGCTACTTTAGCTGTAGCAATATTTAGAAAGCGAGTTTGCAGTGTGATTGTTTCTGGTTCGCCAGCATGCATTTCATCAGCAGCACGAAGTACAAATTCTTTTGTACCAGCACCACCCGGTATAACGCCAATACCAACTTCTACCAATCCGGTATAAGTTTCTGCAGCAGCTATAACTTTATCTGCATGTAAGCTCATTTCGCATGCACCACCAAGTGCAAGCCCGTGAGGCGCTACTACAACTGGTATACTGCTGTAACGCACTCGCATGATCGTGTTTTGAAACTGCCTTACGGCCATGTCTATCTCATCAAAATCTTGCTCTAGTGCTAGCATAAAAATCATACCTACGTTTGCACCAGCACTAAAATTTGTACCCTCATTTGCTATCACCAAACCTTTGTATTTTTCTTCGGCAAGTGCTATAGATTTTTGAATACCCTCCAACACTTCGCCGCCAATACTTCCCATTTTTGTGTACCACTCTAATCCAATAACATCATCACCTAAATGATAAGTTCTACATGCACTATTTTTCCAAATGGTTTCGTTTTCAAAATTGCGCATCACAATAAATGCATCTCCTCCTGGCATTTTTTTATAATCGCCAGTTGCAATATCGTAGCAATAACGTTTGCCATTTTCTGTTTTGTAAAAAGTTTTTATTCCTTTGGCAAGCATATCATCTACCCAAGTAGCCACCGTAACACCAGCTGCTTTCATAGCTTCTAAAGTTCTTGCTACACCAAGCACATCCCAACTTTCAAAAGCGCCAATCTCCCAACCAAAGCCTGCCATCATACCATCATCTACTCTGTATATTTCGTCGCTTATCTCGGGTATTCTGTGGCTTATGTAAGAAAATAATGCATGGTGAAAAGAACGGTAAAATTCTCCAGCTTTATCTTGCCCTGAAGCAAGTGCTTTAATTCTTTGTTTTAAATCTTCAATTGGTTTTGCAGCTTCTACCGTTGCAAATTTTGGCTTTGTACGAGCTACATATTCCATAGTAGCAAGGTTCAATACATCAATATCTTTTGCACCATCTGCTGATTTTGTTTTCTTAAAAAATCCTTGTCCGCTCTTATCACCAAGCCAATTGTTTTCTACCATTTTATTAAGCCATGTTGGTATGGCAAAAATTTCTCTTGCTTCATCGTTCGGACAATTGTCTGCTACCCCTTTTGCTACTTTTACCAGCGTATCTATTCCTACCACATCGGCAGTACGAAAGGTTGCACTCTTTGGTCTACCAATAATAGGGCCTGTAAGTACTTCTACTTCGTCAATACTTAATGCAAGTTTTTCCATGATGTTCATAATGGCCATCATGCTAAACACACCTACCCTGTTTGCAATAAATGCAGGAGTGTCTTTTGCAAGCACTGTTGTTTTACCTAAATACAAATCGCCGTATTTCATTAGGAAATCTACCACCTCAGCATCTGTGTGTGGCGTAGGAATAATTTCTAACAAACGGAGATAGCGTGGTGGATTAAAAAAGTGCGTACCACAAAAATGTTTCTTAAAATCTTCGCTTCTTCCCTCCGCCATCATATGAATGGGAATACCCGAAGTATTAGATGTAATAAGGGTTCCGGGTTTGCGGTATTTTTCTACCTCTACAAAAATGAGTTGCTTAATATCTAAGCGTTCCACTACTACTTCTATGATCCAATCGGCAGTGGCAATATCTTTCATGTTATCGGTAAAATTACCTGTGGTTATTTTCTTAGCTACATCTTTTGTATATACAGGACTTGGGTTGCTTTTTAAAGCTGCCGCCAAAGCATCATTTACAATCTTATTTCGCTCGGCTGGTTTTGCATTATCGGGCAAGTCTTTTGGTAAAATATCCAATAACAAAACAGGCAACCCAATACCTGCAAAATGTGCTGCAATTCTACTACCCATAACACCGCTACCTAATACGGCTACTTTCTTTATTGTACGTTTCATGTGTTTATATTTATAGATTCTGGTCAAATGTAATTTGCCATTAAACATTTTAGGTTGTTAACAACTTTTTTTATAGTTCATTTCAAGTGCTATTTTTTATTACGAAAGAAAAATAGTTAGTTAAACAACTATTTTCTAAATTCGAAGTTAAGGGATTTAGGTTATTGGAAGAAAAAAATTAGGAAATGACACAACTAAGCATCCCAAATGTGCAAGGGAAGATAGAATCGAAGAAATTTAAATCATTCCAGTTATGATCTATCAATGAAGATTTAACCCATTCCTTCCCCAATCTTCTTCTGCCTTACCGCTAAAAAAATTGGAGCCATCACACTTATGGCGATTACAAACGAAAGTAAAATATACAACCAAACAAATTTTATTCCTAAACGTTTTGCTTCTACGATCATTAATACATTTACAGCGATACCAAGAAAAAGCACATCGTTTGCTATAGATGCAGCAGCATGGTTTGCATACATGCCATGGATAAATCCCATCAATCCATCGGGATTAGATTTCATGAATAGAACATTGTGATACCAAGTAGCTATGAATGCTGCTATGGCAATAATTATATAAATTAAAACAAGTGTTTTATTGGATGACTTCATTCGATTGCTTTGATATTTAAGTTCAATAAAATTAATCTCTAGTTCGATTCAAATAAATATTTACATAATAAAGCAACATTATTACAGAAGACAAAGCTGCTACAACATAAGTAAGTGCTGCCCATTTAAGCGCATCTTTTGCACCTGCATGTTCTTCGCTTTGAGTAATATTTGCCTTATCTAACCATTTTAATGCACGGTTAGATGCATCAAACTCTACAGGTAATGTAACAAGTGAAAATACTGTAGTAATAGCAAATAATAGAATGCCAATAAATAGCAACGTATTATTGCCACTACCAAAATACAAACCAGCCCCAATACCTAAAACAATTTGACCAAGATTAGTTCCAATTTT
>JANMFB010000384.1:0-2131 GCA_031377605.1 Ferruginibacter sp. | reverse complement strand
CGGCCGCCCGGCCACACGTGTGATTATTATGGTTACTTCTGTTGGAAACTTCGCCGGAGAGTTAAATGTTTATTTTGCTCTTTGTTTGAGAGTACATCTGTGTATGTACAAACAATATTGTAATAATTAGTATGGTAAGATTCCTCGTCATTTTATAAAGTTTTTAAAAAAAACTACCTACTCTATTCAGTTTTCGGCTTCCCTGTTAATTTGGTATTTACAAGAATGGATTTTTAAAAAGCTACATACAGTTGGTCAGGTAAAAGTGTATTAGTCGCTTCTGTAAAACACTGTGCGTATAACTAGTTTTTATACCGTTGTTTAACGGATATAAAAATATTGCAGAAGTAAAAACTAAAAATCCCTAAATCCAACGTCGTTAGATTTAGGGATGTAAAATATTTTTTATAATTACCTTAAAGGTTCTTGTAATAGTATGCAATAGCTTCGCCCAAAGAAGAGATGTGTAGTTTTTGATAAATTCTTTTTGAATGGGTATTTATGGTAGAGTAGCTTACGCCTAGCTTATCTGCTACCATTTTATAGCTCATGCCCTGCGATAAATACATAAGCACTTCGTTTTCTTTATTGGTTAGCGGGCTTTTTTGTGTTTTTATTTTACTAAAATAATCCAATACTTTTTGTGCAATGGCGGGGTTCATTACCGCACCTCCTTCATACACTTCTTCTATTGCCTGTAAAATACGTTGCGGTTTATCGCTCTTTAGAATGTAGCCATTGGCACCATTTGTAATACTGGTAAATATTTTTTCGCTGTCATCAAATGCTGTTTGCATCAGCACTTTTATTTCGGGGTAGGTTGATTTTATTTTTTGCAATCCTTCTATACCATCTGCTTCCGGCATATTTATATCCATTAACACCACATGAGGGTTATGGTCGTCCATATTTTTTATAACAGCAGTGCAATTATCTGCCTCCCCTACAAATTTTAAATTGTCCTGTAGGCTTAGTAATGATTTTAAGCTTTCTCTTCTTTCAATACTATCATCATATATAAAAACACGTATTGCCATTATATAAAGTTACATTTCTTACACAACTTACGTTGTAGCTAAATTAAGGGACAACAGGCAAAACCAATTTTACAGTAGTACCTACATTAGTAGAAGTAATTGTAAGAGCACCGTTACACTCTGCTGCCCGCTTTTGCATATTACCTATACCGTTACCTGAGCTGTCTTCTTTCGTAAAACCAATGCCATCATCTTGCACGGTTATTACCAAGAATGTTTTTTCTTTTATAAAATTAATAAAAATATTATTTGCCTTACTGTATTTGGCTGCATTGTTTATAGCTTCTTTTGTTATGAGTACAATGTTTTTTCTTAACGTGGCATCGGTAATTTCTGTATCAAAAAAAGTATCTACATGCACTTCATAATTTACATCGGTAGCACCTAAAATTTCGTTGGCAAAGTTTTTTACTCTTGCACTCATACTGATAAATGCCTCTTTACCCGGTTTCATACTCCATATAAAATCACCAATTTGTTCTGCTATTTTTCTGGATTGTATTTCCAGGTTTTGTACCACGTCCTTTGCCCTAAACAAATCTTTATCCATTAATTGCCTTGCCACTGCACTGTTTACTTGTAAGCTGCTAAGGCTTGCACCAATATCATCGTGTAAGTCGGCAGTAATTTTATTTCGCTGCTGTTCCAGTGCCAATTTTTGTATAAATATCCTTCTCTGTGTGTTTATTTTTCTTTTGTTTATTAACCAAAAGAATATTGCAGAAGTGAGTATTCCTAATAATAACCAAAACCATACTTTGCCATAAATAGGCGATGCAATATTAATTTCAATTATTTTTTGTACTATTTGCTTGCTATCAAATTTATCTAAAATACCTATTTCCAATGTATATTTTCCTGGCGCTAAACTGCTAAAGTTAATGGTACTTTTATTAGGTAAATAATTCCAAAGATTGTTGCCCCCTTTAATTCTATAAATTATTTTTTGAGTTGATGCATTTTCTAAATCTTTTACAAAAACACTAAATGCAAGATTATTTTGTTTAAAATTCAGGTTCAAAGTGTGTATTAAGTCAGCGCTTGTGTCTGGTAAAAAGGTTTTGCTGTTTACTAAAATTTCATCAATATATATT
>JANMFB010000364.1:0-11376 GCA_031377605.1 Ferruginibacter sp. | reverse complement strand
AGAACCATCCTTAAAGACACTTCTTTTTCATATACACCAACAACCCTGTTTACCGAAGTAACAATTGCTGCATGAAGTGTAGCTGCGTTTGCACCTGCTGCAACACCTGGAGCTTGAGCGTATTCACCCGTACATGCAACTGCTAATCTATAAGTTCTTAAAGTATTTCCTAAGCAAGCTGCTGTAGTGTTTTCAGGTCTTCCCGATGTAGAACTCTCCTCTACACTACAAACAAATGTATTTGGCCTATGCAAATCTGTACGGAAATAACTAATATAACTACCATTATTATTAACCGAAAATGGATCTATGTAATAAGAGCCATTTATCGTTAAAACTTGGGCATGAAATCCTCTTGGTGTATAGTCAAAACGGATTGTTGCATACGGGTCATCAATTCCTTGGCCTAAAAATGTTTTAATTTCGGGAAATTTTGCTTCCAAAGCTGGTTCTTGGATAGAACTTTCCCAAACATTGAATCTTGCAATTCTTCCATCTGGCATAGGCAATTCCAATATTGGTGCAGTTTTTCTATTAGCTACATTTTTTTCTGAAGGTAAGCTCCATAAAAAGTTTTTCATTGCAGCTGCATCAAGCGATACAGTACGATATTTTTGGGGTACAATTACTCTTGTTCCGCCATTTCCTTTAGCTGCTGATTCGCTTACATCAGAAAAAAAACTTTTCTGTGCAAAACTCGAAACAGCAATAACCATCATTGTTATGATAGCAAACGTGTTTTTGTAAATTTTGTTCATGGTAAATGTTAATTTTAATTTGCAGCTAAATTAAGGATATATTGCTCCCTAAAATCAAAAATCCCTGACTATTTTATAGACAGGGATTCCACAACTTAAACAAAAGCTTAAATTGATACATTAAAATCCCTCAATGCATCATTTAAGCTTGTTTTTAAATCGGTGCTTGGCTTGCGTTTGCCAATGATTAAAGCGCATGGTACATTGTATTCTCCAGCTGGGAATTTTTTCAAATAGCTACCTGGTATCACAACACTTCTTTCAGGAATTAAACCTTTGGTTTCTATAGGTTCAGTTCCCGTTACATCTATAATTTTGGTACTTTGCGTTAGTACAACATTAGCTCCTAATACTGCTTCTTTTTGCACCCTTACGCCTTCAACTACTATACAACGACTTCCCACGAAGCATCCATCCTCTATAATCACAGGGCTTGCTTGTAAAGGCTCAAGTACACCCCCAATTCCTACACCACCACTTAAATGTACGTTTTTGCCTATCTGAGCACAACTGCCTACAGTAGCCCAAGTATCTACCATTGTCCCTTCATCTACATAAGCTCCAATATTTACATAGGATGGCATAAGCACTACATTACGTGCAAGGAAGGCCCCATAGCGAGCTACTGCATGAGGTACCGCTCTCACACCAAGGCTAGCATAATCTTTTTTAAGTTTCATTTTATCGTAAAACTCAAATGGAGGTAGTGTATAAGTTTCCATTTGTTGTATGCCGAAATATAACAATATGGCTTGCTTCACCCATTCATTCACTTTCCAGCTATCTTCTATAGGCTCCGCAGTTCGAAGTATTCCTTTGTCAACTTGGTCTATTACCGCTCTTATTACTTCTTTGTTTTTTTCGTCTTTTAATAATTCACGGTTTGCCCAAATGGCTTCAATTGTTGTTTGCATAATCTGCTTTTAATTTTTTGCGAAATTACCAAATGTTAATCCTTATTCTATATTTGCTTTCACAAATCAAAAAATTATTGATGAAAATTGGTTTTGATGCAAAACGTGCTTACCACAATAATACTGGCCTTGGTCATTATAGCCGCACGCTCATAGTCAATTTAGCGCAATTTTATTCCAACAACAAATATTTTTTATTTACTCCCTCATTGTCAGATTCATTTGATGTTTCAGCTTATGAAAACATAAAGAGTATAATACCTGGGAATTTTCCCAATACCTTGTTTAAAAATAAATGGCGTAGTAAATGGGTGATAGAAGATTTGAAAAAAATGAGTATCGATATTTATCATGGGCTAAGCCATCAGATTCCAATAGGGATTAATAAAACTGCTATAAAATCTGTTGTAACCATACATGATTTGATTTTTGAAAGATACCCCGAACAGCATGGTCGTATTAACGTGTTGCTTTACAGAAAGAAATTTAAATATGCTTGTAATAATGCAGATGCAGTAATAGCGATAAGCGAGCAAACCAAAAACGATCTGATTGATTTTTATCATATACCCAAAGAAAAGATTCATGTATGTTATCAAACTTGCAATCCTTTATTTATGGAAAAAGTAGGTGAATTAGAAAAGCAGCGGATAAAAATAAAATATAATTTACCTGATAAGTTTTTTCTTTATGTAGGTTCTATTACAGAACGTAAAAATTTGCTTACTGTTTGTAAGGCAATAAAAAGTATAGATAATGACATTCCTTTAATAGTTATTGGTAGTGGAAGAAAATACAAGAGCCAAATAAAAATTTATTTGCAACAAAATAATATGGCCCATAAAGTTGTGTTTTTAAATGACATTAAAGCTGCTCAAACTGAGGATTATAAAAACTCCAAAGATTTTCCAGCAATTTATCAATGTGCTTCGATTTTTGTTTATGCATCAATATTTGAGGGATTTGGTATTCCTTTGTTGGAAGCTTTGTGGAGTGGCGTTCCTGTAATATCTTCTAATGCATCTTGTATGCCAGAAACTGGAGGCGATGCAGCTATGTACGTAAATCCTTTTGATGACAATGATTTAGCAAAAAAGATGAAGATGGTAATAGAAGATGAAAGTCTTGCTATTGAAATGATTAGGAAAGGTTTTGTGCATGCTCAAAATTTTACTGCAGAGAAATGTACAGCATCAGTGATGGAGGTGTACAATGAAATTTTAAACAATCATTAACCATAAAATAATTTTTTAAAAAAGTAGAAATACATCGGAATTGATTAATGAAGTTGTTAGTTTTAAGATGCAGTTCCTCATTATATAAAAAACTTTAACCTAAAGAAATGACCTCTGAAAGAATAGAAAGATTAAACAATGTACTTGCAAAAAGACAACCAACACTAACCTTAGTTTTAGAAAATGTAAGTGATCCACACAATATTTCCGCTGTAATGCGCACTGCTGACGCCGTAGGCATTCAAGATATTTATATTTTAAACACTAAAATAGAATTGCACGAAGCATGGAGCGCAAAAGCAAGTTCTAGTGCGGCTAAATGGCTCACAGTTCATCAGTTTAGTAATGCAGAAGAGTGTTTTGCAGCTTTGAGAAAAAACTTTAATAAAATTTATACTACTCAATTAAGTTCGGATGCAGTTGGATTATACGAGCTCAATCTTACTGAATCTGTGGCACTAGTTTTTGGTAATGAGCATAGTGGATGCAGTGATGAAATAATAAAACTAGCAGATGGGAACTTTATCATTCCTCAGGTAGGTATCATAAAATCTTTAAATATTTCTGTGGCTTGCGCTGTAACAGTGTATGAAGCATTCAGGCAAAAAACATTGTCAGGTCATTATAACAATCAGCAATTGAGTGGCGAACGTTTGGAAACTTTAAAAACTAGCTGGGGCTTTGTGGAAGGAGAATAATTGTTTGCCGGTAAGTCGGTAAGACGAAAATTGCATTCAGTAAATAATAATAAATCATTTTTCTTTAACTTTATTAATACCAAAATATTTCTAAGGCCTTTCTGGCTTCACGGAAAAAAAAATTCTTTTTTATGAAATACATTTTACTTTCTCTTTTTACATTTTCATTCTTTCAACTTTTTGCGCAACAGAAAAAATCACTTACACATGATGTGTACGACGGGTGGAAGTCAGTGAGTGAAAGAGCAATAAGCAACAATGGGAAGTTCGTAGTATATACCATTAACCCGCAAGAAGGTGATGGTACTTTATTTGTGCATAATTTAAAAGCAAATAGTAAGGTGTCTTTTGAAAGAGGTTATGCTGCAATTATTTCTCAAGACAATGAGTTTGTTTTTTTTAAAATTAAACCAAAGTTTCAAGATACAAGGCAATCAAAAATTAAAAAGAAAAAGCCAGAGGAAATGACAAAAGACTCTTTGGGTATTTATTTTGTAGCAAAAGATAGTGTTGCTAAATATCCACTGGTAAAATCTTTTAAAACACCTGAGAAAGCAGGAGGGTGGTTTGCTTATTTAGCTGAAAAGCCTCTGCCCGATACCACAAAGAAAAAAGTTGCCATCGATTCCTTAAAAATGAAAATTGATGGCTTAGTTAAATTGTCTGACTCCATCATTAGAAAATCATTGGATTCAGTAAAAGGAAAAATAGCAAAAGAAGCGTTGATAATTGCTACACAAAAAACCGCAAATGAAATTTATAAAGCTGCAAATGATTTATCGATTGCAGATGCTGAGGGAGATGATAAAAGTGATCCTAAAACACAAGAAGGTACAGATCTAACAATAAGAAATACAATCACCGGTAAAGACAAAAATTTTAAACTTGTAAGTGAATATTTATTTGATAAGAAAGGAACTAAACTTTTAATAAAAACAACTAAGAATGCAAAAGATAGCAACAGCAAGGCTTTTGTGATTGTGTACGATTTAGTAAAGAATGATGTAGATACATTGATGCGAAAATTTAACGATGCAAAGAATTTTACTTTTGATGAAGATGGTATGCAAGTTTCTTTTGTTGCAGAAAGAGATAGCTCAACGAAAGCATTACAAAAATTTTATAAACTTTGGTATGTAAAAAATACAAAAGATTCTGCTGTTCTTTTGGCAGATAGAAATACAAAAGGGATTTCCTATGGATTGACGGTAAGTGAAAACGCAAACATCAAATTTAGTAAAGATGGGAAGAAATTGTTTTTTGGTATTGCCCCTATTGTTCCTGCAAAAGATACCAACTTGGTAGATTTTGAATTGGCAAGATTAGATGTTTGGAATTATAAAGATGATTATTTGCAACCACAACAATTGAAACAGTTACAACAAGAGCTTAAGAGAAGTTATACAAGTGTAATGGAAATTGGAAAAGCAAATGTGATTCAACTTGGTACAGATAGTACAGAAAATATCGTACTTGTAAATGAAGGTAATGCAGATTATGTGCTTGCGTCAAGCGATAAAGGAAATAGGGTACAATCACAATGGGAGGGACGAACACTCACAAATGCTTACATTATTAAAACCAATGACGGAAGTAGAAAATTAATTGCTAAAAATAGCCATGGTAGATTTGTTCCATCGCCTCAAGGCAATTATATTTATTGGTATGACGAGGTTAAGAAAAATTATTTTACTTATAATGTTGCAAATGCAGATATAAAAAATATTACAGATAAAATAAGGGTTCCTTTGTATGATACAGAGAACGATGTGCCTGATTATGCAAACGCAGCGGGCATTACAGGATGGACAGCTGGTGATAAATATTTTTTATTGAACGATGAATATGATATTTGGAAAGTAAATCCTGATGCAATTGAGCTTCCAATTAATTTGACAAATAGTTTTGGAAGGAGAAATAAAATAACTTTTGATTATGTAAAAACCGATCCGGAAAAGAGGTTTATAGATGCAGATGAAAAAATATTATTACGCAGTTTAAATAAAATTGACAAACACGGTGGCATTTTTACTGTAAAAGTTAATGAAGTAAAGACTCCTGAAATACTTACACAAGGGTCATTTACAATTCCAAACGTATTGAAAGCAAAAGATGCAATGCAATATTTGTTTACATCAGCAAGTATTAATGCCTCGGAGTTATACAGCTCAGAAAATTTTGTAAACAATACACAACTTTCCAATGTTGCTACTCAACAAAACGATTACAATTGGCTAACTGCGGAATTAATGCGTTGGAAAATGTTTGACGGAAAAATGAGTGAGGGTATTTTGTACAAACCTGAAAACTTTGATCCAACAAAGAAATATCCAATTATCTTTTATTTTTATGAACGCAATACAGATGGCCTATTCACTTACAAGGCACCTGCACCAAGCGCAAGTACTGTTAATATTCCTTACTTTGTGAGCAATGGTTATTTGGTTTTTGATCCAAATATATATTATAAAACAGGAGAGCCTGGCCAAAGTGCTTACAACAGTGTAGTGAGTGCGGCAAAAATGCTTTCCAAAATGCCATGGGTAGACAGTACAAGGATGGCTATACAAGGACAAAGTTGGGGTGGATACCAAGTAGCTTATTTAGTAACTCGTACCAATATTTTTAGGGCTGCTGGTGCAGGAGCGCCTGTAAGTAATATGACGAGTGCTTATGGTGGCATACGCTGGGGCACTGGCCTTAACAGACAATTTCAATATGAGAAAACACAAAGTAGAATAGGTGCTACACTTTGGCAAAGACCAGATTTATATATTAAGAATTCCCCTTTGTTTGCAGTAGATAAAATAAAAACACCTTTGTTGCTAATGCACAATGATGCAGATGGTTCTGTGCCTTGGTATCAAGGTATAGAAATGTTTACTGCAATGCGTAGATTGAACAAACCAGTTTGGTTATTGCAATATAATGATGAAGATCATAATTTGGTTGAGAGAAAAAATAGGAAAGACTTATCTATAAGACTTGCACAATTTTTTGATTTTTGGTTGAAGGATGCAAAACCTGCAGAATGGATGAAGAATGGGTTGCCAGCCACTAAGAAAGGAATAAGTTGGGGTTTAGATATAGTGCAATAACTCTTTTGGCTTTTCATTAAGATATTATTCTGCATTTTGCAATAAATATTATTTTATGTCAAAAAATAATTTCTTATCAATTGCATTCTTGTGTTTTATTTTTTCTTCATGTCAAAAAAGCGAAGATGTAGTTCAACCTACAGCAAATCTTATTTTCAAATTTAAGTTTGATTCAACTCAAGTAAGGTTAAATAGTACTGGTGGGGTTTCTCTAGTTCCTCCAGGCAATGCTGCTATGAATCCTATCATGAATAAAATGAGTGCTCATTACGTAGAAATGACTCCCACAGCGTTTACAGGATTAGGAGCTGGTGCAGTATTATATCGAGCAGCAGAAACTACATCAGGAGGTACAAATGCTATTGATTTTTCTAAGGCTGTGCTTGCTGGTAATAACGAAATATTTTTGTCAGTACCTATTAAAGATATTAAACCTGGTACCTATGAATATCTGAGAGTATCTGTGGGGTATCAAAATTTAGACGTGAAATTTCATTTAGATACAACAGTAAATGTTCCTCCTACTGGAGCCACTGTTATTTCCCAGGACTTTCCTACAACAATTGCAGGGTTTATAGGGTTCAATAGTTACATCAGTACATTTAATATAAAAAACCAATCCCTTACAGTAAATGCAAATAAACTTCAAGGTTTTTGGGCAGCAGAATCTAACGGTACAATTGCGGGGTTTCCATTTAGTACTACTCAAATGGGACAAGCACCTGCAAACGCCACTACTGTTGTAAACCCTATTTTTGCTACGTCTCCAATACCAGCAGGTTCATGTTTGGTTACGGGGGCATTTGCAAATGGCACTAAATTAACCATTAATGGAAATGAAACAAAAGATATTGTAGTGGTAGTTTCTATGTGTACTAATAAAAGTTTTGAGTGGAGAGAAATTGTTGTTAATGGAAAATGGGATCCTACAAAAGGAGAACAAGTGGTAGATATGGGCTTAAGAGGAATGATTCCTTTTATTCAATAGTACTTTGAAGAATAAAATACCGCTAAAACACTAAAGCGCAAAAATCTATTTTAAGCACTTACACAGTTTATATAATACTATGGTGTGAAAAATTAGTGTATTAGCGGTAAATTTATCTTACACCGTCTGTATATTCGTAATAGTCCAATTCCATTGGCCTAAACGATTACTACAGCGGCATTATACCGAAAGTCTATTGGACTAAATATCGATATAATTGGTATTAGTTAAAATCTTCCTCATTAAAATCATCTTCCCCAAAATGTTCATTGGTAATATTCATGTTTAACATACTTCCCATTAAGTCACTGAACTGTACTTTTCCATCTATAAACTTTTTGCTGATCATGGAGTGTGCAGCTAAGCCATGCAAAACCAATTCCATCAATAATGCAGTTTCTTTTTCTTCAAGGTTGTTGTAATGTTTTTTTACAAAAGCATGCAAACCACTTACAGCATATAATTTTTGTACTTTATCATCATCTTTTGTTTCTAAAAATAGACTAAGACTATTACCTCCATCAAACCAACTTGTAATTGCTTTGTATGGATTTTCTGTAACCTCTTTTGTTTTTCTTTTCTTAAAAGTCTCAGGGTCGGGAAAATACTTTTTGAATTGTGTACGAATAGCTTTTTCCAATAGGTTATAAGAAACTTGGAATGGTCCTTCTTGTTCTCCTTCGTATACCAGTTCTATTTTACCAGTAATAGAAGGTATGATTCCATTTAAGTCGCTTATCCAAACTTGTGTTGTAGCTTCATCGTTAATAATGGCTCTTCTTTCAGCAGAGCTCACTGCGTTTTCATAAGCAGCAATAGTGAGCCTTGCACTCACACCACTTTTTTTATCTACAAATTCACTCTCTCTTGCCTCAAATGCAACTTGCTCAATTAATCTTTTGATTAAATCGCTAACTACAACCCTGTTTTTTTGTGCTTCATTTATATTGGCTTCTTGTGCCGTAATTTCCAAAGCAGTCTCTATAGATTTTGGATAGTGTGTAAGAATTTGGCTTTCAATCCTATCTTTCAAAGGAGTTACAATACTTCCTCTGTTAGTATAGTCTTCTGGATTGGCAGTAAAAACAAACAATACATCTAGCGGTAAACGAATTTTAAAGCCACGTATTTGTAAATCACCCTCTTCTAAAATATTAAATAAAGAAACTTGTATTCTTGCTTGTAAATCTGGCAATTCATTTATTACAAAAATACAACGGTTGCTACGAGGTATAATTCCGTAATGCAACACTCTTTCATCTGCAAAACTCAATTTCAAATTTGCCGCTTTTATTGGATCTATATCGCCAATTAAATCAGCCACACTAACATCAGGCGTAGCTAACTTTTCACCATATCTTTTACTTCTATGTAACCAATCAATAGGTGTGTCGTCTCCTTTTTCTGCAATTAAATCTGTTGCATAAACAGATATTGGTCTTAGTGGGTCGTCATTAATTTCACTACCGCTTACTACAGGTACATACTCATCTAGCAAAGAAACCATTTGCCTAGCCATACGGGTTTTAGCTTGCCCACGCAAACCGAGGAAAAGCATATTGTGCCTGCTTAACAATGCTCTCTCCGTATCTGGAATTACAGTATCTTCATATCCTAATATACCTGGAAATGGATTTTCTTTTGCTTTTATTTTCACCAATAAGTTTTCTCTTATTTCATCTTTAATAGATTTTGGTGTGTAGCCGCTTTTTTTAAGTTCGCCTAAGGTTGTTGCTTTTTTACTCATTAATTTTTTTTATTTTTTTGCCAAAAAGGCTTTAGGTTTAATTTTTGATAATAAGGTTCTAAGGCTAAATTTTTTGCCACAAAGACTCAAAGGCTCAAAGTTTCACAAAGACCAAAGTTTAAATGATTATGCGTTTTATACCTTCTTTAATTAATGGCACATTGAAATTTATGATGAAGCCTAATTTTTTATCGGTTAACTTAAGGTAACTCAATAATTGAGCTAGCCAAACAGGATGATAATTATCTTGAGCTTTTAATTCTACAATTATAAAATCATCTACTAAAATATCTAGCCTTAAAGCTTCTTCAAAAACGAGATTATCATAAACAATTGGAACTCTTTTTTGAGTAACAAAAGGAATTTCTCTTTTTGTTAACTCATAACAAAAACAAGTTTCATAAACTTTTTCAAGTAAACCTGGTCCAAGTGCAACATGTAATTTATAAGCAATATCTACAATTTGTTTTCCTAACCATTCTCTATATCCATCACTATTTTTATCCATATTTTTTATTTCTTTGTGCAACTTTATGTCTTAGTGACTTGGTCGCGTTGGTTCTTATTCGTTTTAATACACCGTCTTCCTTTTCCCACTTTCAAAGTCTCTAAAAATGAAAGCGCCCAATTTATCCAACGATGCAAAGAATGCTTTTCCATTATTTGTTTCAGTAAATTCTTGTACAAATTTTTGTAAATAAGGGTCACTCGCTATCATGAAAGTTGTAATCGGTATTTTAGCTTTTTTGCATTGTGTAGCAAGACTCATACAACGAGTAAGCACTTTCCTATCAAGCCCAAAACTATTTTTATAATATTGCTTTCCTATTTTTAAACAAGTTGGTTTTCCATCGGTAATCATAAATATTTGCTTATTGGTATTTCTTCTTTTGCGAAGAATATCCATGGCAAGTTCCAAACCTGCAACTGTGTTTGTATGATATGGACCTACTAGCAAGTACGGTAGATCTTTTACTTCTATTGGCCATGCATCATTCCCAAAAACAACAATATCTAGTGTATCTTTTGGGTATTTTGTTTTGATTAATTCTGCCAATGCCATAGCCACTTTTTTTGCAGGGGTAATTCTATCCTCACCATATAAAATCATGGAGTGAGAAATATCAATCATCAGCACCGTAGATGTCTGCGATTTGAAATCTGTTTCCCTTATTTCTAAATCATCTTCATGCATTTTAAAACTCTCAATGCCATGATTTATTTGTGCATTGCGAATAGAGTTTGTGAAATCTATTTGTTCCATGCTATCTCCAAATTGGAAAGCCCTAGTTTCAGGGTTTATTTCATCGCCACCACCTGGCTTAAATGTTTGATGGTTGCCAGTTTTTGTTTTCTTCAGTTTTCCAAAAATTTCTTCTAAACTACTTTTTCTTATTGTTTGTTCTGTTTTTGGTGTAATTTTTATTTCACCATTTTGTGGATTTTCGTCTATATATCCCTTTCTTTTTAGGTCTTCTATAAAATCTCCAATGCCATAATCCCCATCTGTAAGCTTGTATTCTTTATCTAACTCATTTAACCATTGCATGGCTTCGCTAAAATCTCCACTTGTATAGGTAAGTAATTGCGTGAAAATCTTCATCAGCTTTTCAAAACTACTTTGCTCATTATCTTTTGAATTAAACTTTGAAAAATTATGACCTAACATTTTAGTTTATTTATAACTGTAAAATTAAAGGATTAAAGTTTGGTAGATTCGTCCTTAATTTACCATAAAGGAAAAAAGAGTTAATCATCTAGAGAAACGTAAGAAGCGTATGCTATGGTTTCAAATATTGGAAAATGTTAAAAGTTAATCTATACTAACTTGCTTTAATAATTCCGAATTTAAAATTTAATAATGTTTTTAGGTCCTCTATTCTATTTTCAAAGTTTTTAAAAAATGTTTCTACTGCATTTTCAAATTTTGTATAGTCA